>NZ_DCAP01000040.1:81911-82142 GCF_002311535.1 Salegentibacter sp. UBA1130
TATAAGTTCCGGCATTGGTTTGTCTGTTATTCTCATATTTCACTGTCGCACCCTCAGGCAAACCAGTAATGAAAATATCTTTTGAAGTTCCATCGTAGGTGAAAGTTTCACTTTCAAAAGTTACTCCTTCGATTTCTGCATTTTCAATTACCAAAGACACTTCTTTTGAAACGGATAAGTAATTGTCTGTTTCTTCAGCAGAAATAATAACAGGATAAGTTCCTGCAGCGG
>NZ_DCAP01000040.1:82373-82689 GCF_002311535.1 Salegentibacter sp. UBA1130
TATAAGTTCCGGCATTGGTTTGTCCGTTATTCTCATATTTCACTGTCGCACCCTCAGGCAAACCAGTAATGAAAATATCTTTTGAAGTTCCATCGTAGGTGAATGTTTCACTTTCGAAGGTCACTCCTATGATTTCGGCATTTGTAATAATTAAACTCACTTGCTCAGAAGCAGCTTCATAATTACTGGTTGCTTCAGCTGAAATAGTAACAGGATAAGTTCCTGCAGCGGTATTTCCTTGTGCCGGAGCATAAGCCAACTCAGTTTCAGAATGGTTTAGCGTTGCTGCAATATCCTTAACAGTACCATCATAAGT
>NZ_DCAP01000037.1:0-12786 GCF_002311535.1 Salegentibacter sp. UBA1130
GCGATTATTGCTTTTCATAGGATACGTTGTTTTGTCGCCTTTCACCATTTCCAGTTCTTCTTTCATCATGGTATCTACCCACACATCTTTATTAGCCGTTATTACCTTTACCACCTGTTCGAGCAACTCTCCCTTGAACCCTTTCGCGGTATAAATCTCCCTTATTTCCTGAACTTCCTTTTCTCTTAAATTTTCAATTTCCCAATATTCTACCTTTTTGTGTTTATCGAAATTATCCTTCTCGGCTTTGGTAGAGAAAAAATTACCAACTGACATAGAAAAGCCATCAGCAATTAAATTAGCCAATCCCAGTATAATCACTACGGAAATACCAAGACTGGCACCTTCGGCACCTGCCACGACAGCGAAAGTTGTGATCGCTCCATCTATACCTCCATAGACAAATTCCCCTATATATTCTTTATTAAAAAATAATTTTTTTCCCGCTGAATGAAGATTTTTTTCTTCCGTTAAATACTGTGCTAGTGGTTTTTTATTAAACATGGCGAATGAAAATGATTAATAAAGTTAACAGAAAAAGATAAGAATTACAGTACTATGGAAAAATTATAAAACCGGGATTCTATTTATACTTAGATTGTGTTTTTATAATTTCAGACATAAGAAAGGTCATATAAAATAAATGATTTTACTTGATAGATTTATTTTGAGATTCTCCGCTTAATGAAGGAAAAATTAACGAGAAAATTAGGCCTGACCTATCAAAAATACCAGGAAATGCTTTTCCGAATCTTCTATAGTTATATTCCAAATACTATACTAGTAGTATTTTTTGGCAATCACTTTTTTATGTTTGATTTCCATATTCTTTTCATTTGAAAAAGGAAATAGGTTATTTCTTTCTCCTGAAAATCTGATTTAATGTTTAACCCTAATTATATAATTCAAGTTTACTTTTAAAATTTAAGAATGAAATTAAGCTTCGTATTCATTTAACTAATACCTTTAATAGGTTTCCTTTAATTTTCGTATTATGAGAGTTTCCGTAGAACGTAAGGATGTCAAGTTTTTGCCTGATTGTAGCCGGGTGGTGGTGCGTTTTTTTATGAACGGTGATCAAAGAACTCAAAACCTTGTCGCCAGGATTATGGCAATGAGTGATTTTCAGGTAAACCAAACCCTGGAACAAACACTAAGAGAATTCTCCCGACGTCACCGTAACATTTCCAAAGTATTTTTTAAGCATTGTTCTAATATTCGCCATATCATTGAAGGGATGCAGGTTAACTATGACGATCTTTCTGAAGATAGAAAATTACTGATTGGTTCTTACTGTACGATGGAATTTGCACTGGAATCGGCCGCATTTTTCAATCCTTCTATCGTAGAAGATTTTGATCAAACCTATTTAGAAGAAGGTGAAAAAAGAGTGATCATTTCTTTTAGAGCCACTGGAGAAGGGCATATTTCTTCATTGGTTTTTAGAAGGGGTATTATTGATAAAAACAATGATCTCCATCTAATGAAAATTGGCAATCATATAGATAAAGCAGAGATTTCACATAAAAAATTATATGACAAAGGGCGGTTTATAGAGCGTCTTTCGGAAATGGATATTCCCACAAAATTTTCAGACGCTATAATGGACAGGCTTCCCGATAGATTTGAATATTTTGCCTTAAAACAGGAAGTACGTAGAATATTAGAAGACACTAATATGATCGCGGAAAGAAGAATGGCGCTGGAAGAAATGACATGGCTGGTAGATTCTTTTTATGACATTCAATTTAAACACGATGCTGATCTCTCGGCACGTGTAATTTTTCCTATTTCAGAATCTGAAAGCAGGGGAATAGAAGATGCTCGTTTTGTAAGATTTACAGATGAAGATGGAGAATCAAAGGTATATGCAACGTACACCGCTTATAATGGGCATACAATTTTACCTAAGCTTATCTCTACAGATGATTTCTATACCTTTAGAGTGATGCCTTTGCACGGGGATGGGGCCCAAAATAAAAATCTGGCCTTATTTCCTTCAAAAATAAAAGGAAAATATGCCATGCTAGCCAGAATTGATGGGGTAAATAACTATATTATGTTTTCTGAAAGAACAACCTTATGGAAAAATCCAATCCTTCTTCAAAAACCAAAATATCCCTGGGAATTTACTCAAATTGGTAACTGTGGTTCTCCATTATGGACGGCTGAAGGCTGGTTAATTATCACTCATGGTGTAGGTCCAATGCGCCGTTATTGTATTGGCGTTTCACTTTTTGACCTTGATGATCCTACCAAACAAATTGGCAGGCTAAAAGAACCTCTAATTACGCCACTTGAGCACGAAAGGGAAGGTTACGTGCCCAATGTGGTGTACTCTTGCGGCGCGTTAATTCATAACCAGAGCCTTATTTTACCTTATGCGCTATCAGACTATTCTTCTACCTATGCAGTTGTGAATTTAGCCGAATTATTCGCCGCCCTTAAACGAAATTAGATTTTATTATTTAATTGATCTATTTTGTATTACCGATTTATAAGCTTCAATATAATTATTGATCATCGTTTCTAGGCTAAATTTTTTCACCGCATAAGCCCTGCAGTTTTTAGCATCAATTTTATCTAATTCCTTTATTGCTAAAATTGCTTCTGTAATATTTACTGGTAAAAAACCGCTTATTCCTTCGGTGATAAGTTCCGGCATACTTCCTCTTTTAAAGGCAATTACAGGTGTACCGCACATCATTGCTTCCAGGACGCTTAATCCAAAAGGTTCTTCAAAATATACTGGGTGTAATAATGCTTTAGCACCGCCTAGTAATTCATCTCTTGCTTCAGGCCCCAAATTGCCCAGGTATTCTACATGCTTATTATCTATATAAGGTTTGATTTCTGAATTAAAATATGCTTCGTCCTGAATAAGCCCGGCTATTTTTAACCGAAACCCGGCCCGCTTAGCAATTTCGATAGCTGCGTGAGTTCCCTTATGCGGATGAACTCTTCCGAAGAAAAGCAAATAATCTTCTTTTTCTTTTCTGAAAGTAAACTTTTTAGGGTCCAAACCGTGGTAAATGGTGGCAAGATAATCCAGCTCGTCACTTCTATCTGAATCTGAAATAGAGATGTAGGAAGTTGAATTATTATATTTCTTATAAACCGGAATTATTTTAGATGAAGAAAAGCCGTGAATCGTAGTAATAATTGGTGTTTTAATTAACCCGGAATAACTTAAGGGAAGAAAATCAAAATGGTTGTGAATAATATCGAATAGCTCTGCTTGCTCCATTAAATGACTTATATGTAAACATTCCATCACTTTGGGATCGTGCTCCTTATCTATTTCGTAAGGTAATTTACAGGCCCATTCCAGTTTTGCCTTGGTAATAGAATTAGCTGTGGCAAAAAGCGTGACATCATAGCCTTTTTCAACTAAACCTTCAGTAATATTTGAAGTTACCTGTTCCCAGGGGCCATATTTTTCTGGTGGTGTACGCCAGGCTATTGGAGCTAAAATTGCAATTTTCATCAGGAATTAACCATTATTCTTGAAGAGTTGGCGGGTTTAAACTCCTTGGTTTGATAGAGTTCTTCATAAGCTTTAAGTACGGTAAGGTGCGAGATCAAATAAGCCAATGAACTCTCTGCACCCTGGTTTCTATTTACTCCATAATTTTCAATACCATCGCAGCATCCTTTGGTATCAAAGTCATAAAGACTCATTCGCAAATCATTCTCGCCTAAGAACCACATAAATGAAAGGAATAATTTATTTAGATATTCTTTATTTTTCGTTAGTAAGAAAGCCTGATAATACATAAGAACCATAGCTAACGCATCTACCGGTTGCTGTGCGAACATAGATCTTTCCTGGCCTTTTACATACCACTTCTTATTACCTATAATTGAAAGATAGCCGTTTTTAAAAGTTTGTTTAGTAAGAAAATCCATCGCTTCCAGAGCAACAGATTGCATATAATTATCGTTTAAAATTTGAGTAGCATGCAATAGTGCTAAAGGTAAAATGCCATTATCATAAGCCAGTAAATTTTCAAACCATTTCCAGTCTGCTTGACTATTTTGCTCATATTGAGTGATAAGTTTTGAACTTAAGCTTTTTAGTTGAGTAAGCATTTCTTCATCTGCCTGGTTACTTTTTAAATAGTAGCAAATCCCAATGATCGTATTAGCAACACTTCGAATAGATTTTAATTTTCCGAAATTTGGTACTGCATTAAAGAATACCAGCTTTCCATTTTGATAATAAGCATCATTAGGTGCGTTTCCAAGTAAATACCCCAAAGCCCAAATAGTTCTTCCAAAGGAATCTTCGGAACCTGTTACGTCTAAAAAATTTCGATTAAAGCTTAAAAAATTCCTAAATGTCCCATCTTCATTTTGCATATAATGGATATAACTGAGATAAACAGGCATTAATTCCAGCGCCAAAGAATTCTTTTTCTGATTGAAAGCCATTAATGACATAAGTAATGCCCTGGCATTATCATCCAAACAATAACCTTCTTTAAGATTAGGAATTCCAAATTTTGCGTGTTGGATAATTCCCGTATCATCCGTTAATCTTTTTATATGAGACAGTGAAAATGGGGGCATAATTAATGGATCTATTAAAGTTCCCTCTTCATTTAACACTTCTTTTTTTGGTGATTTCAGAACCTCTTGAGCAAGATCTATATACTTTTCCCCTATTTGGGGCCATTTAATCTCTTTACCATATTTAAACGCCTTGTTCTGAATTTCCTTAAGCTTATCTGGATTATCTAATAAATCGTTTAGGGTATGAGCAAGATCGTCTGGATCATTGAAATTAAAAAGGCGGCCTTTACCGTTTTGTAATAATTCTGCCGCGTGCCAGTAAGGAGTGGAAACAACCGCACAGCCAGCACCCATCGCATAGGTAAGCGTACCGCTTGTGATCTGGGCTTCATTGATGTATGGCGTTATGTAGATATCGCAGGCAGATAAATACTTAAATAATTCAGTTTCATCAATAAACTCGTTCAATAATAGAACGTGATCCTGAAGTTTTAGATTTTTTATAAGCAATTGTAGATAATTCCTATATTCTTCTCCTGAATAGCGTATTACATTGGGGTGTGTTTTTCCCAAAACCATATACAGAATTTCTGGATGGGTTTTGATTATTTGAGGTAAAGTTTTTATAACGGTTTCAATTCCTTTACTTCTACCAATAAAACCGAAAGTCATTAATACTTTCTTCTTATTGAGTTTAAATTCGGTCTTTGATTGGTTTCTATCAAACTGAATATCGGGAACTCCGTGTTCTATAAGATTTATCTTGTTATTAGGGACATCATAAATGGAAGTGAGAAAAGTAATAGCCATTTGGTTCATTACCACAATACTATCAGCCATCTTGCATATTTCCTTTAGAATGGCCTTTTCTATATAAGTAGGATTTTCCAGAATAGTATGTAAGGTTACGATAATTGGGATTTTAACGTGATGGAGTAGGGGTAACACATAAACTCCGCCAGACCCTCCAAAAATCCCAAATTCATGTTCTAGAATGCAAACATCTACACCATTAGAATTTATAAAATTAGCTGCTTTTAAATAATCGGCCTGTTGCTCCTGGCGTATCGTGAGTTTAACTTCGGGTGGGTAAGTGTAAGTTTCATCATAATCGTTCATAGCGATAATGAGTCGTTTATGAATTTTTTCACCCTGATGGTTTTTTGCGGTCATGGCCAAAGCAAGGTTTTGGGTAAAAGTCCCAATCCCGCATTCCCTCGGCGGATATGTCCCTATATAAGCAATCTTCATTTCAATATGTTTTTTCCGGTTTACTTTATCCCGTTTCACAAGTGGAAAGACTTGTTTCTGGGACGCTTTCACCAGAAATTATTCTTTATCTTTTTTGATTTGAGGCCATAATAATTTAAAAAAACAATAATTCAGGCATTGCGTTGGAGGGTATGTTAAAGATAAGATTATTAAACCTAAAACCCTCATATTCCAAGTGTTAAGTTTAACCAAATTAAAGTGACAATCTACGCTAATTTTAGAGTAAGCTTAGCTATTCTGACTGAAGGAGGCTTCTCTTATTTCATCAAAAAACGGGGTGTTTTTTTCTTCTACACATTTTGCTGCATAAAGATAGAGCGCGGCACTCCAGGTTTGCCAGTCCTGCCCCATGGGTTCGCCATTTTGCGATCTAAACCATTCATTAAATCCAAAATCAAGACCAGCTGTTTTGGAGCGTTTTATAAGTTTGGTAAGCTCAATGAGTTTTATTTCGGCAAGGTCAAAATGCTTTGCACCCACAAGGGCTGCTATGTAAATTCCGCAAATAAATGGCCATATTCCGCCATTATGATAATTTCCTGGTAGATTATAATCTGCATAGCGTTTGTGCCAGTCTGGATCTTCCGGTTTTATAAAAGGATAAAAGTTAGGAGGTAAGTTTACTGCTAAATCTCCGCTGGATTGCATTGCTGTACACTCTTTTTCAATCCATTCAATAATTGAATCTGCTTTTTTTGGAGAGGCAATACCAGAAAGTATTGCAAGACTATTTCCAAGCAAATCAAACCTTTCACTATTATAAATTTTATAAGACCAAAATGCATAATAAGGTTTATCTCTTATCAACAAGCCTTCCTGAACTTGTTTTTTGAGCTTGTCTCTAATGATCGTGAAATTTTCCATTTCAGTGTGCATCTTCTTCGCCCGTTCATGAAATCCCATTAACTGCAAATAACTAAAGACTACCGTATTCACAAAAAGCCCATAACCTAAAACCCATTGTTCGTCGCGCCAGTCACTGGTAGGCTGTTGCGCCACTAGATAATGATCTGTAGGGCTTTGATATTCCATCCACAATAAAGATTTTTCTACAGCGGTTTTTAAAAATTCTGGTTCATTCACTACTTTTCTATATATCCCAGTACCCAATAAAAATAATGGCGTAGTATCACTGGCTCCTCTATCTTCACTATCGTGAACTAATGATGGAATGTGTCCTTTTTCTGATTGATTTTCAGCCAGGGTTTCCAAAACTTTCCGGATGTTCGCTAACAGCAAAGAATTATCTGAAACCGCTATTCCGAATATAGAAAACATTAAATCCCTGGTGTATGGTTCGGGGTATCCCCAGCCTGCAGTTCGAGGCAGATGCTGGAAGGGCCCTTCAGCATTATGCAAAAGCACATTTAATGCCGCATCTTTTGCTAAAGCAATTAACTCTGAATTTTTTGAAGTAATCATTTAAAATTTTAAACTAAGCCTAATTTATTCTCCAGAATTTGCAAAAACTTTCTGGCTACAACCCTGTAATCGAAGTTCTCGACAACATGCTTTCTTCCTTCTTCTCCCATCTTATCTCTTAAAGATTCATCCATCATCAGCCTATATAGATATTTCGCTATATCCTGAACATCTGCACGGTAATCTACAGTTCGCGGGGTATCAAAAATGATTTTATGGTTTTTCTCAAATCCAGACTCCTCACCTAAAACCACTTCTTTAGCAATAATTTTTTCTGCAACTTCTGCCAGGAATGCCGTTTTTTCGTGTATAAGCGTATCTAACATTCCCATGGCATTTATTCCTATAACCGGTTTTCCGCAAGCTCCAGCTTCTACCTGTGGCATTCCGAAGCCTTCAAGCCTTGATGGCGCTGCATAAATATCACAAGCACCTATCAGGTAAGGAACAAAATTGCGGGAAATGGTATTTGTAGCGTAAAAAATCTTTTTGTTGAGCCCCAGTTTTTCAGCTAATTCCATATCTAAGAGGTTTTGCGCTATGGTGCGCGGTTGAGGCCATACTTTACATACGTATTTCCAATTAAGCGAACTATCATCTATTAAGGCGAGCGCCTCCATTACTTCTCTCGCACCTTTAGAAGCGGCATCGCCACCCACGGTAAGGATCATTAGTTGATCAGGTGAAATCCCCAAAGCTTCCCGAACCGCCACAATTTTAGGATCATTCTTATTAAAAGGAATAAAAGAATCGGTATTACAACCCACGGGTAAAACTTCAATATTTTCAGGGTTTATACCGTCACGCACATACATTTCTTTTACCCAATTTGAAGTTACCAGAATAAGGGGTAGTTTGTTCAAAACGTTTTGATAATTGGCTATATATCCATCTGCAACCAACCAGGGCACTGGCAGAATTCCATGGTTTTGAGGGTGAAGTATAAGTTCTGGGGTATGGCCCCAATAACCAACTCCAACAACTACATCGGGCTTAAACCACCGATAGTACCACTCCTTCTCCTGGGCTGATTCAAAATGAACAGCATGTGCATTAACTCCTAACTCAAGAAGACCTTTATATAATAAATCTCCTTGTGTGGCCAGGCCACCAGGAGAAGGAGGGTAATCAAATAATACTAATACTCTCATTAGATTTTTGAAATTATGCGTGATGCTTTCCGCCATATTGTAGCCACTTAAAGGCTTGTTTGGGATCTTTAAATATCCAGAATGCTTCGATTCTTGGAGTGGTTTCTGCTTCGAAACCACTCGGAGGAAAACCATAAATCTCTGTTATAAGTGCGTATTTTTTTTTCCAGATTTTCTTATTAAGAGGATACTGTATGGCTTTTTCTTCTGCCTTAGGAAAGTACTTTTTATTTCCATCCTGGTAAGCAAATGTCCAAAGTTCATTAGTCTTAATCTTATTATTATACCATAATTCAATAACTACTTGACTTATTTCTTCGTGACGAATATGTCGTGTGTATTCTCCAGATGGATTATGGGTTATTATACGATCAAAATTACGAGCAGGTAGTAATTTCAAAATTTCACTTTCTATTATTTTCTTTTCTAAAGGACTTTGCTCCGGACCGTCATCCAAGTTACCCATTTTTCCTTTAGCATTTAAAATTTTAAGTACTTGATAGAACTTTGAAGCTCTTTCTTTATCATTTTTTCTACAAAGTGAAATTATAAACCAGTTGGAGGATGGATGAGTTAAAATCATACCGCCACACCATAAGGTTTCATCATCTGGATGTGCTACTATAACCAGGTTCCTTTGAACCGAAATACCAGTTTCATTAATCATTGGAAAAACTTTAAATAGAATCTTTGCAGGTTTTTATAATTGACTATAGGTCTTAGAGTTTCTCCTTTAAACTATTTGCAATTCTTAGCTTTAAGTTTAAAAAATGAATTAATTCATCATCAATTTGTCTGTAAAGAAGTAAGTGGTTATTCAAGTGAAAATACTCACATTCTACCTCATCACATTCCAATAATTTGTCAATGTCATTTACGTGTCTATATAAGGCCTTTAATAATTCTGAGACTTCTTTGGTACATTCTTCTATCTCTACTTTTAGTAGAATCAGCTCAGAAAAAGATAGTTGGTAAAATTTATTTTTATATAATAATTGCCAATATTTGATATCCTTTAAAATCGATTCCAGGAGGGAATACCAAAGTATACTTTCCTTGCATATGTTTTCCGTAAGAAATTCAGTATGAAGTGAGCCCTCTCTATATCTTGCTTTCATTTTGATAATTATTACCCTTAAATGTAATTATAACTTATTGAGTATTAAATGATAAATATCATCATCGCTATATAATAGCTATTAAACAACTGCAAATAACATACTTAAATTCGGGGGTTTTCCTTAATGTTAGCGTTGGAGAAATTCACTTAAATTATAGAAGAATTGTGAAAGCATAACACTCTTAAGCATTATTCATAATAACTCAATATATGTCCATTTTTTATAGCAAATACCGAATGGCATTTTGAATTTTCCAGATTTTACTGGTCATAACAGGCGGATCTTATTAAACGTAATATTAAATATTAAACCGGTGGTAGGTGAATTTTTTATTTCTATACAAATCCAAAATTTTTTGTATTTGTAATATCAGATTTTAATAAAATAAGGAAGATCATGAATTATAGTTCAGAAAATTATTTGAGTAAATCATTTAGTAAAGAGGATTTAATCACAAAAATTGAACTTCCTTTTTCCAAAGGTGAAAAATTAAGAAAAGAAAAAGTTCACTGAATTAATATTTTTTCGAACAGAATTGAAAAAATAATAAACCTAAACGAACTCAAGAACTATTTCCGAAATCATGGAGAAATAATTAATGTGGATAAGAATAATGAAATTTATAGGGTAAACTCAATAGCTAACTTTAATTTCTTAATAAAAAAGGGGTCGGTAAAAACACTTATTGTTGATGAGTATGGCAAAGAATTCATTACTTCTGTTGCACGCAAAGGATCGCTATTGGGAGTATATTCCTTTCAAACAAATTCAAAATATATTGAAAGTGCTTTTTCTTTGGAACCAACTAAACTCATACGAATCTCTCGTACTACGTTTAATCAAATTTTAAAGGAGAATCAGGTTTTACTTCAAGAGATAGCTCAGTTACTATTTAAAAATGTAATAGCTCTTAAAAATTAATTATTAAAAATGGCCTATGCCGGAGTAATGGAGAAAACTGTAAGTACATTACTCGAGTTTGCTATACAAACTAAAGATGAGAAGTATAAATTAATCAATATCTCTCGTAGTGATTTAGCACATTCTGCTGGAATTTCAACAGAAAGTTTCATTAGGAGCCTTTCCCGGCTTAAAAAGAAAAGTTAATAAGCCTTAAGGGTAAACAGATTATAATATTACAACCAGAGAAATTAAAGGTTTTTAAATAAATCAATTATCCTAAATGGATTTACCGGATTGCCCTTTTTTAAGTGAGAAGTGATTAATAAATGCCGCTATACCATTTAAGTTAAAATTAATTTTGAGGGTACACCTATAGGACATTCATTATTAAATATAGGTATTTCTTTCTCTTGAATTTTATAAATAATGAACCTTATTAATTTGATTAGCTAATTTACCGTAGATCACAACTTGATAAACCATCACAAAATTTAAAATAAAATGATTTTAAAAACATTTACTTCAACTAAAAGTCCCCGTCACGCAGTTGATATAGCTAATAACGAATTTAAGCAGATGTTACAGGAAAGTTATCTGCCTAAAGAAATTGCACAGTCCGAATCTGTGTACTACAATTCATTTACTGAAACTAAGGAATTTCATTTTACTCTAACCGTGTTATTCGAAAAGAAAACTCCTTAATATTTACCTTTAAGAGATACAGTGGGGATTGGTCTTTGTGAAGAATTCCACTGAATCATAAATTTATGTTAAAGACTTCAATCTTGATATTTATCATAATTTTCATCAATACTATACTTTTAGAATAATAAATTAAAAAACAAATTGAGTTGAAAATATAAAGAGAATCTGATTTCTATAGTCTTGTTAGCGTTAGAAATTAGAGTTAGAAGGTATCAAAGGTATTCTTTAACATTATATATAAATTTTGCCTAGGGTAAGATCACTGATATCATACCAAATTAAAGAGTAAACTTAATATCTTCTTAAGAAACAGGAGACAATGGTCTCCTGTTTCTGTTTTAAAGACTTTTCTGGAAGTTATTAAAAATATTGTCAATTAACTGATTTTCATCATATTAAATTCAAATTTAAACTTCTAAATTAGTATACTTTTTAATTAAATTATTAACCATTTAAATTTTAAATTATGTCTCTTACTAAATCAAAAAATCGTAGAACTCCTGCGTTAGGTAGTTCTTTTTTAAGCAAGGATCCTTTTTTTGCAGACTTAATGGATACTAAACGAGGTTTTTTTAATTTGAACCGCTTCTTTAATGGAGATTTTGATGAAGACCTATTTCCTGCTTTAAACGTAAAGGAAAAAGATAAGGAGTTCGAAATTGAACTCGCAGCCCCTGGACTTTCTAAAGAAGATTTTAAAATTTCTATTGAGGATGGTATTTTGTCTATCGCTGCAGAGAATGAAAGTAAAATCGAGGAAGAAAAAGAAGGTTTTGTTAGAAAAGAATTTAGCTACAATAGTTTTTCCCGACATATTGCATTACCCGAGGAAGTAGATGTAGATAAAGAAGTTGATGCAAAGTATAAGGATGGTATCCTGAAAATGAACCTGAAAAAAAGAAAAACGGATAAGACCAAGAAGACAAAAACCGTGAATGTGTCCTGAAAAGAATGATAATCCCGAAGCTTTTCGGGATTTTTCTTTTTTAAAAGCTTTGGGTTTTTAAAAATGCATTTTAAAATCAAAATTATGACGAGCATTTCAAATGACTAAATTTAACTACTAACTGTAGCGGGTTAAATCAAATCATCCTAATTTTCCGGAAATGACTGTAAGCTTCCCTTAAAAACGAACTGTTTAAAATTATAATATATTTTATAACTTTAAACAGTAATTATGACGAGAATTAAGATTAACGGGGGTAGGTAATATATAGCCAATTTAGCTGTTCAATTTTTTTCTCAAATTATCAATATCGCTAGATATCTTAGAGTCAATTACCCGAGCATAGATTTGTGTAGTTGATATTTTAGTATGCCCCAAAAGCTTTGATACCGTTTCTATTGGAACTCCATTTGCCAAGGTAACCGTAGTAGCGAAAGTATGTCGGGCGGTATGACAACTCAATTTCTTTTTTATTTTTAGTTTATCAGTAACCTCTCTTAAATATTCATTAGTTTTCTGATTGGAATAAACCGGTAATAATTTTTCTGTCCCATCAATTTTTGGATGCCCTTTATATCGGTCTAGAATTTCCTGGGCTTCTTTCAATATCGGTATACGAACGGCCGTATTAGTTTTACTTCTTCTGGTATAAATCCAATTTTTACCATCAATCCCAATTTGCAAATGATAATTTTTTAATCCCTTGACATCTGCATATGTCAGGCCATGTGATCGGAAATTAAATCTGCAC
>NZ_DCAP01000014.1:0-14573 GCF_002311535.1 Salegentibacter sp. UBA1130
CCTTTTCAGACAGCCTCTTTTTTATTACCCAAAATTAAATTTATAATTACGGGTAGCAGATAATACGTCTTCCAATTCTTTTTGAAGCTCTTTTCCTTTATCTAAATTATACCAATTTTGTATCTCAGTTTTTATGATCTCAAAAGAAGCTCTCTCCTGGAGTAGTTCAGCATACATTTTTTGACAATTTTCAGGACGTGGTCCCCAGGTTGCTAAATCTTTACCTTTTTGATTTTGAATTACTAATTTAGGAATTGATTGCGTGCCATTGGTGAGATACTGCTCAATCCTGTAAGGTGCTGCATCTCGTAATTCATAAGATACAGTTAGTAGCGGATTCTCACTTGCTATCATTTCTATAAAAGGGATATTGTGAGCTGCATCGCCACACCAGGGCTCGGTAATAATAATCCAGTGTTGCGGTTCATCTATTTTTTTAGCAATCTCAACAATATCATTTGATAATTTTCCTGTTTTGAACCACCGGTTCATACGTGACCAGTTTAGCTTTGTATAATTCAGGTAATCGGGATTATCATAAGGCGGTTGATGTTCAGTCGCAGGTTTAAGCAGGATATTTTTGAAGTATGAGCTATATTCTTGAAAATTCATTGAAATTAATTTTATCGCGATTTTTATTAATTCAAATCTACAGAATAGGAAATAAAAAAACCGTAAAGACTTAAAATTAAGTTTTACGGTTTTACAAAGTGATCGCGCCAGGATTCGAACCTGGGACCGCCTGCTTAGAAGGCAGGTGCTCTATCCAGCTGAGCTACGCGACCGTTTTTGCGGTTGCAAATATAAGCCTCTTTCCAAATAAAACAAGTTTTTTTTATTTAAAAATTTATTTTTTTCTTCAACTTGATTTTATGGGAATTTTAATCTGTTTTTAACTTAATTTTTAAATTGAAAGTTTTTCTCAATTATATCCTTAATTTTGCCTCGGTAAATTTTTTAAAAAATTCCTTTGATAACATTGAAATATTTTTTGCTCCAAAATTCAACGCCTGTTAACCAGATATTTAGGTTTAGTAAATTTACCTCAATTCTTAATAAAGCCTGTTAATTGTTTATGGAGTTTCAATTCACCATTATTGTTCCGGTTTATAACGAGATTGAAAGTTTACCCAGGCTTTTTGATTTTTTGCAGAATTACGTTAAATCGGCTTCACTCAAATCCTGTGTTTTACTGGTAGACGATGGCTCTGGTGACGGCAGTGCTTCGGCTATAGAAAAATTCTGTTTAGATCACGAGGATTTTAATTGTTTGTTATTCGACAAAAATTATGGGAAAGGCGCAGCATTAAAAGCCGCTTTCGATCATACTAAAACGCCATTGCTTGGTTACCTGGATGCCGATCTACAAACGCATCCCGAAGATTTTGAATTACTTCTGCCATATATTAAAGATTTTGGTTTGGTTACCGGCTGGCGTAAAAATAGAAAAGATACCCTTGTAAAACGTATTTCTTCCAAAACCGGAAATGCCGTACGCATATTTTTTACGCACGATAATATTCACGATACCGGCTGCCCGCTTAAGATAATGCATACCGAATACGCCAAGAAAATCCCTATGTTTAAAGGTTTACAGCGTTTTTTACCGGCTATGATATTATTGCAGCAAAAGGAGATAAAAGAGGTGGTTATTAATCATTATCCAAGAATTGAAGGCGAATCTAAATACAATTTCAAAAATAGGTTTTTGGGGCCTTTGGTAGATTGTTTTGCTTATGTTTGGATTAAAAAATCGTATATAGATTATAGCATAAAAGCGAAACATGGATAATTCGCTGCTTATTTATGTAATTGGCTTTACCGCGCAAATCCTTTTTTCGTCAAGGATGATTATGCAATGGATACTTTCTGAAAAACAAAAGAAAGTGCTTACCCCAATTCTTTTTTGGGAATTAAGTTTACTGGCTTCTTTTTTACTTTTTATTTACGGCTATTTTAGAGATGACTTTGCGATTATGTTGGGCCAAACGCTAACGTATTTTATTTATATAAGAAACTTACATTTCCAGGGGCAATGGAAAAAGCTTCCCTATTTAATACGATTTATAATCCTGGTTTTCCCTGCTATTGTGGTTATTTACAGCTTTTTTAATAACGAATATAACCTTCAGAAATTATTTCTGAATGAAGCAATCCCATTTTGGTTGCTTTTGTTAGGAATTTTTGCCCAGGTAGTTTTTACCTTAAGATTTTTATACCAGTGGATATATTCTGAAAAACAGAAGAAATCCTGTTTACCGCTTGGATTTTGGTGGTTAAGCCTGGTAGGTTCTTCGTTAATTTTAATTTATGCAGTCTTTAGAAAAGATCCCGTTTTGCTTATTGGGCATTTGTTTGGCGCCATAATGTATATTAGAAATATTATAATTCACCATAATGAAATTAGAGAATAAATATCTTCTGCTACTCATTTTTGCAGCAATAGCCGTGTTTTTTATAAACCTGGATGCAATTTATATCAACATTATGGAGGCGCGTAATTTTATTACCGCTCGCGAAATGCTGAATGATAATAACTGGATATTCACCACGATGAATGCTGAGCCGCGTTATGAAAAACCACCTTTACCAACCTGGCTAACCGCAATTTCAATGTCGGTTTTTGGGATGGAAGGACTTTTTGGCTTGCGACTTCCTTCAGCAATTATGGGATTAATTTTAGTAGTTTTTATCTACAAATTACTACTCAAAATTACCAAAAATATAGAATTGTCTTTTGTGGCCGGTTTAATTGCTACTACCTCATTTTATATTGTTTTCTCCAGTAGGGACGGGCAGTGGGATATTTATACCCATAGTTTTATGATGCTGGCTATCTTTTGGCTGTATAAACTCTATAATTCCACTAAAAACTGGTATTTGTATGCTTTAGTTAGCGGATTGTTTATTGGTTGTTCTATTCTTAGTAAGGGCCCGGTTTCACTTTATGCATTATTTCTTCCGTTTTTAATTGCTTACGGAATTATTTACAAATTTGATGGCACAAAGGCACGGTGGAAGGCCCTGGCTCTTTTAATTTTGGTGGCATTAATTTCTGGCGGTTGGTGGAACCTCTATGTTTATTTATTTGATACTCGTGCAGTTGCCGAAATTACCAGCCAGGAGACGGGGAGATGGTTAAATTACAACGTAAGGCCGTTTTATTATTACTGGAGCTTTTTTATTCAAAGTGGTTTATGGACCATTCCATCTTTTGTGGCCTTGTTTTATCCTTATTTAAAAGATAGGGTTAGCAATAAAAAAGCTTATAAATTCACGCTTCTCTGGACGCTGGCTTCAGTTTTTTTGCTTTCAGTAATTCCAGAGAAAAAATCCCGCTATCTGTTGCCGGTTCTTATTCCTATGGCAATGAATACCTCATTTTATATTGAATTTCTTTTTAATCATTTTAAAAGCTTAAAGACAAAAGAAGCGGCGGTGATTTATTTTCATTTTGGAATTTTCGCCATTGTAGGCTGTGTTTTTCCCATTGCTGCATATTTCTATTTTGAATCTTTTCTGCAGGATATTTTGATTTGGTATATCTTGAGTTCAATTTTCTTATTTATCATCGGGGTTTTAATGTTTAGGTTTTTAATACTGAAAAAAATAAAACCACTTTTTTATTTAAGCATATTCTTCCTGGTAAGTATTGTATGGTTTGGTTTGCCAATGGCCAATAAAATTAATGTAAACAAAGATTATAATAGCATTGTAAATATTAAGAGGCATCTCAAAGAATATAATGCACCTGTTTATGAAATTAATGATTTTGCGCCAGAAATGATTTGGGAATATGGAAAACCAATTCCGGTTTTAAATAAGAATGGTGAGATTAAAATCCCTTCAGAAGATAAATTTTTGATTTTATCTGATGGGAAATATAATCTTGATAGTTTACAGACCATTTTTAGAAACTATAGCACGATTAAAATTGATAGCGTAGATATGAATCCTGTGAGCAGCAAACACAAACAACGGTTGTACAGGGATTTATTCCTCGTTGAAAAAGAAAATTAAAAATAAAAATCAGCCGTATTTTTAGAGAAGCCTAAAACTTTTCAATTCTTGTTAAAATGAGACGCTACCAATTTTTTAACATGCTAATATTTGATTATATTGGAGCGCTTTTAAAACTAACCAAATAATGCTTGACTATCCAATAAAATTTTTCCCCATTTTGAAAGAAAAAATATGGGGTGGAGAAAAACTAAAAACAATTCTAAATAAAGAAACCAACCGGGACGACCTGGGCGAAAGCTGGGAAATATCTGGTGTAGAAGGAGCTATATCTGTAGTTTCTAATGGTGAACTTAAAGGGTTTTCCCTAAAGGACCTTTTAAAGGAATACAAAGAAGAAATTGTAGGTAAGAAAATCTATAAAGAATTCGATGCCGATTTTCCTTTGCTTATAAAATTTATAGACGCCAATACAGAACTTTCTGTACAATTACATCCTAACGATGAGCTTGCGCAGCAACGCCATAATTCTTTCGGAAAAACCGAAATGTGGTATATTATGCAGGCCGATGAAGGTGCAAAAATCAACATTGGTTTTAAAGAAAGTGTTTCTAAAGAAGACTATATTACCCGTTTAGAAGAAGGAAAAATTGTTGAATTACTCAATTTTGAAGAAGTAAAAAAAGGCGATAGTTTCTTTATAAATACCGGAAAAGTACACGCGATAGGAGCAGGGGTGCTTTTAGCTGAAATTCAGCAAACCTCAGATGTTACTTATAGAATTTACGATTGGGACCGAACCGATGATGAAGGAAATTCCCGGGAACTGCATACCGCATTAGCCATTGATGCGATAGATTTTGAAAAGAAAGACGATTTTAAGCTGAACTACGAAAAAACAAAAAACAAATCTTCTGAAGTTGCCAGTTGCCAGTATTTCACTACAAATTACTTAGCTGTAGATGGAGAAATTACCAAAGATTATAGCAATTTAGATTCGTTTGTAATCTATATGTGTGTTAACGGAAATGGAGAAGTTTCAGTAAATGGAAATTCTGAAAAAATCGCCCAGGGAGAAACTTTATTAATCCCGGCCTCGAATAAAGAAGTTAAGCTTTCAGCTGAAAATTGTGAACTTTTAGAGGTTTATATTAAATAAAAAATAGGCTGTCTAAATCGCGTTTTACAATCGTCATCCTGAACTGGTTTCAGGACCTATGTTGTTAGAAGTTGAAATAAGTTTTGCCTGACGGAAATATGCGTTTTAAACAGCCTATTTTAACCTTATTTATTTTTTAAAATTTCTTCTATTTTTTCCAATTCAATTTTATTGAATTCAAGGTTTTCAATGGCTTTAATATTATCTTCTAATTGAGAAACCTTACTCGCACCCACCAAAACGGAAGTAACGCGTTTATCTTTTAATAACCAGGCCACGGCCATTTGTGCTAAACTTTGATTCCTGGATTGGGCAATTTCGTTTAGTGCCTGCACTTTTTTTACCACTTCAGGTGTAATTTGCGACTCATCTAAATAACTGCCCTGGGTTGCCGCTCTACTGTCTTTTGGAATTCCGTTTAAATATTTATCGGTTAAAATTCCCTGTTCCAATGGAGAAAAAACGATGCTGCCAATCCCTTCGTGTTCAAGTGTATTTAATAAACCATTTTCAACCCAGCGATCCATCATATTATATCGAGGTTGATGGATTAGGAAAGGTGTTTTCTGCGCTCTAAGAATTTCAGCTGCCCTGGCAGTATCTTTAGATGAATATTGGGAAATACCCACGTAAAGTGCTTTTCCCTGTCTTACAACCTGATCTAAAGCACCCATAGTTTCTTCTAAAGGTGTATCAGGATCTGGGCGGTGGTGATAGAAGATATCTACATAATCCAGTCCCATTCTTTGTAACGACTGATCTAAACTGGCAATAAGGTATTTCCTGGACCCAAAATTACCATAAGGTCCCGGCCACATATCCCAACCGGCTTTGGTAGAAATAAGCAATTCATCACGGTATTGCTTAAAATCTTCGGCAAAAATCTTCCCGAAATTTTTCTCAGCCGAACCATAAGGTGGCCCATAATTATTGGCAAGATCAAAATGGGTAATACCATTATTAAATGCTGCTCTTAAAATGTTTCTTGCATTTTCAAAATCATCATTATCTCCGAAATTATGCCATAAACCCAGCGAGAGTAGGGGAAGTTTAATTCCGCTTTTTCCGCAGCGGCGGTATTGCATCTTTTCGTATCGATTCTCGTTAGCTATATATTTACTCATTGAAATTAATTTTAGTTCTAAATCTTAGGTAATTCCCAACCATTATGGTAATTCGCTTTTAACAGATTATTCGCCTCATCATCATCGAAACTTTCATTTTCTGAATCCCAGTACAATTTTTTTCCTGTTTTGTATGCAATATTTCCCATATGGGCATTAATAGCCGCGATGCTTCCTGTTTCAATACCACAATTAAGTTTTGAACAATCATTGGTAGTTATGGCTTCAACAAAATTAGCCGCATGTTTTTCCAGCGCATTTCCTTCAGGTTTTTGCAATGCTATTTCTTCCACTTTCGGAACAAATTTTCCATCTATATTATCTCCTTCAGGAATTATCTCCCAGTCGTCTCTATTTACTACCAGCGTACCGTTATTTCCTATAAAAGCAATGCCTTCATTTCTACCATAATTTCCACCGTCAATTCCAACGGCGTGTTCCCATAGTAAATTGAAATTCTCAAACTCATATACTGTTTGAAGCGTATCGGGAGTTTCAGCGGCATCATTGGGGTAAGCAAGTTTTCCGCCAGAAGCTAAAACAGATTTTGGTGCTTTAGCATTCATTGCATAGAGTGCAATATCAATTTCATGCACACCCCAATCGGTCATAAGTCCGCCGGCATAATCCCAAAACCAACGAAAAGTAAAATGGAACCGATTTTCGTTAAAAGGTCTTTCAGGCGCAGGACCCAACCACATTTTATAATCTACACCCGGTGGAGGAGTGCTGTCAGGTTTATGTGGAAGCCTGTCTTTCCAGCCTATATAAGCCCAACATTTCACCAAGCGAATATTCCCAAGTTTTCCCGATTTTACATAATTTATAGCATCGTCATAATGTGTCCCGCTGCGTTGCCATTGGCCTACCTGTACAATTTTATTATACTTTTTGGCGGCCTTAAGCATGGTGTTACATTCTTCAATACTATTGGCAAGCGGTTTTTCCACATAAACGTGCTTCCCGGCTTGCAGAGCGTGAACCAAATTCAAACAATGCCAATGGTCTGGTGTACCAATTATTACCGCATCAATATCTTTGTTTTCCAGCATTTGACGGTAATCTTTGTACTGTTTTGGTGCTTTACCGGTTATATCCTTTACATTTTTAGTCCTTTCATCTAAAACACGCTGGTCTATATCTGCCAGGGCCACGCAGGTTAGATTGGGTAATTTAAGGTGAGCCTGCATATTAGACCATCCCATTCCTTTACAACCAATTAATCCAAAATTAATTTTGTCTTTTGTACCAAAACTCTGATAACCTGAAAATGGATTGGCCAATAAGGACCCTGATAAACCTAAACCGGCAGTAGCCAGAGTAGTTTGCTGCAAAAATTTTCTTCTTGAATTCTTCATTTTGTAACAGATTAATTCAATTCCCTAACCCAGATATTTCTGAAACTCACTGGATTTCCATGATCTTGCAAATGAATAGGAAGTTTTTCGTCGTGTTTAGTATAATTAGGTATGCCAATATATTCGGTTGGGCCACTTAATTCGTAATTGTTTTGAACCAACACCCCGTTATGAAACACGGTAAGTTTTGCCGGACTTAATAACAGGCCATTTTCATTAAATCTGGGCGCAGTAAAAATAATATCGTAAGTATTCCATTCTCCGGGTGCTTTTGTTGCATTTACAAGTGGAGGGGATTGCTTATAAATACTGGCGGCCTGGCCGTTGGTATAGGTTTCATTTTCATAAGAATCCAGAATCTGTACTTCATATTTTTCCATAATAATTACTCCGCTATTTCCACGGCCCTGTCCGTCACCTTTAACTTCTGAAGGCGAACGCCATTCTACATGTAATTGCATATCTCCAAAATTCTCTTTTGTTTTTATGCCGCCGGTTCCCGGTTTTACGGTTAACACATCTCCTTCTATATTCCAGGTGGGTTCGGAGCCATCTTTTTCGTTTACAAAAGCTGAGAGATCTGAACCGTCAAACAATATTATTGCATCAGAAGGTGCGGTGGTAGTAGATTCTCCGGCTTGAATTTTAGGCGGCACCGGTTCGTAAAACTCGGTGGCTTCAGGTGGTAAATCGATGTTTTTTTCCTGGGCAAAAGCAGGGAATGAAGCAATTATAAAAGTACCTGCCAATAAACTTAATTTTAAAGATATTCTCATTTTGAAATTTTTAGTTGGAAATTATTTAACATGTTCGTAAATCATTTTTGAAACCTGGTTAAGCATTTTGGTACCGGTATCCATATCTTCCATATTTTTTGAAAGTAGAACCAATACATATTTTCTTCCGTCGGGTAATTCTATAAGGGCTGAATCGTGGTGCACTCCGGTAATCCAACCGGTTTTATTGGCAATTTTTAAATTTTCAGGAAGCAAATGGGGAATAAGATCCGTGTGTTTTTGTTGGCGCAAAATATTCAGCATTTTTTCGTCGGCTTCAGGATTTACTGCATTTCCGGTAGCGAGATCTTCAAAAATTAGCATTAAATCGTATGCGGTGGTAGAATTGCTTAACCCGGCTTCGTAGGCTTTCATATCCTCTACACCACGAAGCACATTAATATTTTTTGCATCCAGATTTCGCATTGTTTTGTTTACATTCTTAGCATCAACCAACTCAATTATAATATTAGTAGCCAAATTGCTGCTATAAATAATCATATCGGTTACCAGGTCTTCAATACTTCTTTTCTGGTCAATTTGTTCATAGAGATGTTCCCCACTGTCGCGACCAAGCTCGAGAGAATAAGAGCTGCCATCTAAGATACTTTTAAATTGATTTTTGACAATCAGGGAATCCTGGAGAGCGAATTTTCCCGCTGAAGCTTGTTTAAAAACCTCTATCATCACCGGGGTTTTCATCGTGCTGGCGGCGTGAAAATCTTCGTGATGATTTATAAAAATACTGTTTTTTTCTTCGGAAAGATCTTTAAAAGCAATAGCAAAATCACCTTGCGTGATTTTAAAAATAGAATCAATAGTATGCTGAAGTTCTTCAGTAGAAGTTTGTGCATTGCTTATAAAACAAGCAAAAATGAAAAGAATGGCGGGGAAAAATTTCATTAGTTTCGAAATTACTTTCCGAATTTAATGAAATTTCCCTAAACACACTTAAATACTGCCCAAAGCGATTTCTACCATTCGGCTAAAACTCTGTTCCCGGTCTTTTGCGGGTAAATGTTCCCCCGTAACCAGCGAGTCAGAAATCGTCAATACCGAAAGGGCCTTTACTTTATGTTTGGCAGCAACGCTGTAGAGTCCGGCGGTTTCCATTTCTACACACAAAACGCCATAATCTGCCCATTTTTTATAATTCTGGTCGCTTTCTTCGTAAAAAACATCAGAAGAAAGTACATTCCCGGCTCTGAATTTTATATTATGGTTTTCAGCAAAATTTACGGCTTTCATAAATAATTCAAAATCTACGGTAGGAGCATAGTCGGCGTGCTGAAATTTCGCCTTATTAAAACCTGAATTTGAAGAAGCAGCCATAGCTAAAACCACTTCATTTACCTTTAAATCTTCCTGATAAGAACCGGCAGAACCTACACGAATAAGCTTTTTAGCGCCATATTCAGTAATTAATTCAGTGCAATAAATCAGTGCGGAAGGAATCCCCATTCCGGTAGCCTGTACCGAAACTTTTTTACCCTGATAAGTGCCGGTATAACCCAGCATTCCTCGTACTTCGTTATAACAAACTGCATTTTCCAGGAAGTTTTCTGCAATCCATTTTGCTCTTAAAGGATCTCCCGGTAATAAAACGTTTTCTGCTATTTCTCCTTTCTTTGCCTGTATATGTACGCTCATTCTATTTTTTATCTGACGTTAAAAGCTTAATTCCCGAAGAAGTTCCCAACCTGGAAACACCTAATTCAATATATTTAATAGCGGTTTCTCTATCTTTAATTCCGCCAGAAGCTTTTATTTGCATTTTATCCCCTGCGATTTTTTGCATCAATTTCACATCTTCAAAAGTAGCCCCACCGCTTCCAAAACCAGTAGAAGTTTTTACAAAATCGGCATTTGCCTTTAAAGCAGCGTGACAGACAACTTTCTTTTCGGCATCGGTTAAAAAGCAGGTTTCAATAATCACCTTAAGTACTTTAGAACCTATGGCTTTTTTAATTTCGGTGATTTCGTTTTCTATATATTCAATTTTTTCGGCCTTAAGCATTCCAATATTTATTACCATATCAATTTCATCGGCACCAAGTTCAATAGCATCTTTAGCTTCAAAAACTTTGGCTTTGGTGGTCATTGCTCCTAAAGGAAAACCTATTACTGCCGCTATTTTTACAGCAGAGCCTTCTAAAGCCGATTTGGCTAATTGAATATAAGAAGGAGAAACGCAAATTGCATAAAACTGGTGCTCTACTGCCTCTTTACATAACTTTTTTATATCTGCCGGTGTGGCCGTTGGCTTCAATAAAGTATGATCTATATATTGGTTGAGTTGCATAAAATGGATTTAATCTTTACAAAGCTAAAACTTTCTAACAGATCTAATTTATGATAATTCTCAGGTTTTTGATATTGTGCTGGTTTTAGGGATTTAACATTCAATAATTTATTTTTAATATTAATAAAAAAATATTAATGAAAATCTATTATATTTTGTAGTTTTCCGGAATTATCAGGTATTATTCATCAATCTTTTCTTAATGTTTAAAAATTACTTTCTTCTTTTTTTTATCTTAATTTCTTCAGCGACATTTTCTCAGAATTACTCCGAAGAAAAGATATACTCCTTGTATGATAAGCAAGTTGGAATTGAAAATTCTGTTTTATTCCGGGGTATTGAGTATGTGGAACTTCACCGTGTAATTAATGAATTCCATAAATTTTTTGAAGTCAATGAATTTGTGGATGCTTCAATTATTTATAACGATCAAAAATTTCCCAATGTACCTATTAAGTATAATGTTTATGATGATTTAATCCTGGTAAATCTTCAGTACAATCAAAACAAATCAATTTTTAAGCTAATTAACAATAGAGTGCAGGAATTCTATATTAACGGTCATCAATTTATTTATTTAGAAACTTCAAATGATATAGATCTCAACGGATTTTTTGAAGTAATTGATAGGGAAGGAGCATTTAAAATCTACAAAAGGCATAAAAAAGATATGCAGGAACGTCGTGATAAACAGATGGTTTATCATGAATTTAAAAATGATAAGCCAGATTATTATTTCGAGTTTCAAAATGATGTTTTTGAATTGAGGAATAAAAGAAACCTTTTTGACGTTTTTCCGAAGCTAAAATCTGAAATAAGAAATTTTTATAGAGCAAACAGAAAGGAATTTAGAAATAACCCTGAAGATTTTATGAAAACACTTGCCACAGAGATGAATTCATTGCTTTCAAATTTCCAAAACGAAATTTAAGAATGAGAAAAATTTTACTCCTGTTTATTTTTATTTCTATTCATTTTACTCAAGCCCAAACGGATAATAAGGAAATATCTCTTAAGGTTGAAAATAAAACGAAACCCGAAATATTAGAAGCATTAGAAAGTAGCTCAGGTTACCCAATATATTTTGATGAAAGATGGTTTGACCTATCTAAACATACCGGGGTGTATAAAGGCTCTCCGATTACCATACTCAGGCAAATATTAGAAGAAACCAATGTTAACTTCTATATGAAAGGGGATCGTATAATTTTAACCCAGGGTAGTGTTATTTACGATAAGCTTCCCGATGGTTTCCTGGAAACAAAACCAGAGCAAGATGTACTTGCTAATAAAAGTTCTACAGAGATTTCAGACCCCGTTTTCTATAACAATAATACTGTTAAAAGTGATGTTGTAGAAACTGTTATTATTGGAAAAGAGGATCGCACTGAAGGAAAAAACACTTACCAACTTTCAGGGAGGGCTATGTCTAAGAAAGGTGAACCAATTTCAGGACTTAATATTTTAATACCTGAAAAAAATATTGGTACTGTTACAGATATAAATGGGTACTATGAGCTAAACGTACCTAAAGGAGTAAATCTTCTTGAAACTCAGGCTTTAGGAGTAGGAAAAGTAAAAAAACGTCTTATTGTTTATAATAATGGCTACCTGGATCTAGAACTAACACAAAGTTTTGAAGAACTCAGCGAGGTTTTAGTAGAAGCGAATGCCAGGGATAATATTAGAACCGCTTTAACCGGTGTAGAAAAAATTAATGTTGCAGAGATAAAAACCATTCCCCTTGTATTAGGTGAACGGGATATTTTAAAAGTAGCAACTACGTTACCTGGAATTAGCACTGCTGGGGAAGGTGCAAGTGGCTTTAATGTTAGAGGAGGAAAAACCGATCAAAATTTAATCTTGCTTGATGGTGGTGTTATTTACAACCCATCTCATTTCTTTGGCATATTTTCCGGCTTAAATCCTTTCACTACCGGAAGTGTAAGTATTTACAAAGGAAGTATTCCTGCCGAATTTGGTGGAAGATTATCTTCAGTTTTTGATCTAACTACCAAAAAAGGCAATAATGAAGAATTTACCGGTGAAGCTTCAATTGGGCCAGTAACGGGTAATTTAACTCTCGAAATTCCAATTATAGAAGGTAAATCAAGTTTAATAATTGGTGGTAGAGGTACATATTCAGACTGGATTTTAAATCTTACTGATGAAGAATCCCTTCAAAACAGTCAGGCTTCATTTTATGATGCCGTAGCTAAATACAATCATAATTTTGATAATAATGATGAATTAAACATTACCGGTTATTATAGCGATGATGTTTTCAGCATTACATCAGATTCTTTATTTAATTATAATAATAGCCTGGTGTCGCTTTCATATAAAAAGGTTTTTAGTGAAAAACACCAGGGCGAATTGGTTCTTGCCAATAGTAATTATAACTTCAATATAGATTATGCCAGTGATTTTAGCGATAATTTTGAGTCTGGGTACTCCATAAACGAGTCGGAATTAAAATTAAAAATGAAATATTTCCATAATATTAAACATACTTTTAATTATGGGATAAACAGTAAACTATATATGGTATCGCCCGGAGAAATTAACCCCGGTAACGCCGAATCATTAATAGAAGAACTAAATATTCCAAAAGAGCGAGGTTTGGAAACTGCTGTTTATTTTGAAGATAGTTTTGAAATAAATGAAAAACTTTTGCTTAACGCCGGATTAAGGTATTCGTTTTATACTGCTTTTGGTCCCAGAACTGTAAATACCTATGAAGATAATTTACCAAGAAATGAAGAAACAAATATTGGTAACGAGACTTACGGTAGTGGTGAAGCCATAGAGACTTATGCAGGCCCTGAAGCAAGATTTTCAGCAAGGTATTTTTTAGCACCTACTTTCTCAACGAAGATAAGTTATAACAATACCTATCAGTACATTCATACATTGTCTAATAACACTACAGCAGCCCCCACCGATACTTATAAATTATCAGATTCTTATATCAAACCCCAAAGAGCAAGTCAATATGCTTTAGGTTTTTATAAGAATTTCACCGATAATATTTATGAGGTAAGCCTGGAGGGTTATTATAAAACTTCTAATAATCTTTTAGACTATAAAGTTGGAGCCGATTTATTTTTAAATGAAAATATTGAAACTGAAGTTCTTCAGGGGGAAGGAAAAGCTTATGGAGCCGAATTACTTTTAAAGAAAAGGACCGGGAAATTAAACGGCTATTTGGGCTATACTTATTCCCGGTCTTTTATAAAACTAGCAGGTGACTTTCAGGAAGAAACAGTAAATAATGGTGAATTTTTCCCTACAAATTTCGATAAACCACACGATTTTAGCGCAGTGTTGAATTATAAACTTACTCAACGTTTTAGCTTTTCAGCAAACTTTGTATACCAAACAGGTCGACCGGTTACTTATCCTATTGGAAAATTCAATTTTAATAATTCTGAATATGTTATGTATAGTGACAGGAACCAATTTAGAATCCCAGATTATTATCGTCTGGACCTTAGTTTTAACGTAGAAGGAAATCACAAAATTGAAAAATTAGCACATAGTTTCTGGAATATTTCTGTTTACAATGTATTGGGTAGAAACAATCCCTATTCAGTATTTTTTGTAACCGATAGTGGTGAGGTAAAAGCTTACCAAAGCTCTATTTTTTCAATTCCAATTCCTACAATTACATATAATTTTAGATTCTAATTAATGAAGCTTATTACTATCAATAAGAAATTACTTTTATTATTTTTATTATCTATTGCAGTATTATCTTGTGTGGAAGAAATCCCCATTGAGCCTGAAACTTTTGAAGAAGCTATTGTGATTGAAGGTAGTATTACCAATGAAGAAAAACAGCATCAAATTAAAATATCTAAAGCTTTTAAAATAGATACCACCGGGCCAAAT
>NZ_DCAP01000005.1:0-3731 GCF_002311535.1 Salegentibacter sp. UBA1130
ACCGCCTTTTTTTAGAAGACCCTTACATTAAATTGTAAGGGTCTTTTTTTGTTTTAATAAGTTTGGTCCGGTAATATCTTTAGGCTCTAAAGAAACCTTTGCTTTATAAGAATTTACTACCTTATTTAAATTTCTCTATTAATACTCAATACCGGGATATCGTAATTATTAATTATCTCTTCAGTAATACTCGGGCTAAAAATAGTGTCCAGGCCAGAACGTTGATGGGTTATGCTTGTAAAAAGATCTGGTTTTATCTTGTTTATAGCCATTCCTATTCCGCGGGCTTCATTATTAGCACTTAGAGATTGTGTCTTTATATTTTTAACGCCACAATTCTTTAAAAAGTTGCTCATTAAATTCTCTATCTCTTCATATTCTTTGAAATTATAAGGTGTATTTATATAAATCAGATTTTTCTCTGTATTTAAATTCCCAAGGATTTTGAAAATATGCTGAAAGGCAGATTGTGACTCTTCTTTTAAATCGGTAGCGATTAGTATTTTCTTCAGTTTTGAAATATTAAACTTGTACTTAATCGCCAATACGGGAACTTTAGATTGGCGAATAAGTTTTTGAGTATTTGAACCTAATATTTTTTCAAAACCTTTAGTACCGTGCGTACCCATAATTACTAATTCATAGTTTGCAGGATTAACGTAATTATTCAGTTCTTCCATACCGGTATTGAAGATTAGAGTATGCTCTGCTTCTACGTGTTTATCCTCTGCTTTTTTCTCTAAACTTTTTAATTGTTCCTTTGCGTTATTAATTTTCGCCTTGGATTCTGGATATTTATTTTCGTCCTGCTTGTTTAATTTAGACCAATCTACCGGCGTTTGAATATTATGAAGAAATTTTATTGGAAGGTCTAGCAACTTAGCCAATTCAATTCCAAATTCTGATGCATTTCTTGAAGATTCAGAGAAGTCTGTGGGTATGAGTATGTATTTCATGACGCTAAATATTTACCTATAAAGTTATAAAGCTTTATGGCTATATAAAATGATAAAGATCAGGTTTATTCCATAGGAAATTCTGTAGAAAAAATTATTCTGTTATTTTTGAATTCTTATGAAAGTAGACAATTTAGAACAGGGATTTTTCGGCATAGGAATTCAAAATGGTAAAACTCCCGAAAACCTGGGCGTTCTATGGCGCTCGGCCCAAAATATGGGAGCCAGTTATATTTTTACTATCGGGAATCGTTATGCGAAACAGGCTTGTGATACTCATAAAGCAGTGGGTGCAATGCCATATTTCCATTATAAAACTTTTGAAGATTTTTATTCAAATTTACCTAAAGGTGCTATGTTGGTAGGTGTTGAACTTACAAAAGATGCAGAGCCTCTTGAAACTTTTAACCATCCCAGGCGTTGTGTTTATTTACTGGGAGCCGAAGATCATGGCCTTTCTAACCAGGCTATAGAAAAATCCCATTTTTTAGTGAAGTTTAAGTCTAGCTTAAGTTTAAATGTTTCGGTAGCAGGAAGCATTATCATGTACGATCGTAATAGTAAACTTTTTTAAACCTGTGTCTACAAAAAAAAAACCTGGTATTGAGATTATTTCTTCGGTTTAAGACATTTGATTTTTCAGATTTAATATTCCTTTATTTTTATTTTTTGTTTGAGTCTTATATAACCGAATTTTGAGGATTTTTTAAACAGTTTGGTTAAATTAGCGGCAATTACAATAAAACTTAAAAGAATGAGATATTTATCCAGAGCTTTGCTTGGCCTTGCCGTAGCAGGAATGTTTAGTACCGGCGCTAAAGCCCAGGAGGTTGTAGGAAACAACCAGGGAGATTTTAATGAATTTATGGACCGTAGTGGTAATATGTACCGCGCTGCTTCAGGAAGACCGGGCCCCGAATACTGGCAGAATGAAACCGATTATGATATAGATGTCACTCTAAATGACGAAGAACATACCATTAAAGGGAAAATCACATTAACCTATACCAATAACAGTCCGCATGAATTAGACTTCATCTGGATGCATTTAGAGCAAAACCGCTTTACCGAAGATTCTCGTGGTACACTAACTACCCCAATTCAGGGCAATCGTTATAACGGAGATATTGACGGGGGCTATACTATCTCAAATTTAGAAGCCAAAGTAAAAAGAAGTTCATCTTCAAATTACTTAATAAACGATACCAGAATGCAGGTATTTTTTGAAGATCCTATTCCTGCAAATGGTGGAAAAGCCACCGTCTCTATGAATTTTGAGTATAAAATACCAGTAGAAGGAATGGACCGTATGGGAAGACTGGATGTGGAAGACGGGACTATTTACGCTCTCGCACAATGGTTTCCTAAAGCGGCGGTTTATGATGATGTGGAAGGATGGAATATAGAACCCTATCTTGGTGCAGGTGAGTTTTACTTAGATTATGGCGATTACGATTATAAAATTACTGCCCCGGCCAGCCATATTGTGGTAGCTTCGGGTGAATTACAGAACCCCAGGCAGGTATTGTCTTCTACCGTAAGAGATAGAATGGAAAGGGCTAAAGAAAGTGATTCTACGGTTTATTTAATTAAACCTGAAGAAGTAAATGATATGTCGTTACGCGCTAAACAGGAAGGTACGCTAACCTGGCATTTTAAAATGGAAAACACCCGTGATGTAGCTTTTGGTTCTTCAAAAGCATTTATCTGGGATGCGGCTAAAATAGATTTGCCTAGCGGAAAAAAAGCAATGGCGCAATCGGCTTACCCAAAAGAGAGTGATGGGCAGCATGCCTGGAGCCGTTCTACTGAATATTCTAAAGCTTCGGTTGAACATTATTCTGAAAAATGGTTTGAATATCCTTATCCGGTGGCTGTGAATGTTGCTGCTGATATAGGCGGAATGGAATATCCCGGACTTAACTTTTGCGGTTGGAAGAGTGAAGGTGCTTCGCTTTGGGGCGTTACAGACCACGAATTTGGTCATAACTGGTTCCCGATGATCGTTGGTTCTAACGAAAGAAGATACGCCTGGATGGACGAAGGGTTTAATACTTTTATTAATTATTACAGTACCTTAGATTTTAACAATGGCGAATATCCTGCGAGATTAAATAAAACCAGGAATATGACAGGCTGGTTTACCAGTGAACAAAGAGAAGGAATCGATACTTATCCAGATGTTTCTAACTTAAGAAACCTGGGAATGATCGCTTACTACAAGCCCGCAATTGGCTTATTATTACTTAGAGAGTATATCTTAGGAGAAGAGCGTTTTGATAATGCTTTTAAATCTTACATTGAAACCTGGGCATATAAACACCCTCAGCCAGCCGATTTCTTTAATCATATGGAGAATGTTTCAGGAGAAAACCTTTCCTGGTTCTTTCAAAAATGGTTTTACGGTACAGGTAATATAGATTTAGGTTTAGATGGAGTGAGACAATATGAAGGTAATTACGTTATTTCTTTAACTAATAAGGGTGAAATCCCAATGCCGGTTAAAATGGAAATTACTTACGAAGATGGTTCTTCAGAAAATGTAACTCTTCCGGTAGAGATTTGGCAGCGTGGGGATTCATGGAATTACCTACACCGCACCGATAAATCTATTGAAAATGTAGAGTTAGATCCTAATAAAATTTTACCAGATGTAAACTCTGGCAACGATGCCTGGCCAAATTCTTTTTACCAGGATTAATAGCTAAAAATTCTAAAATTAAAAGCCGTTTAAATAAAATTTAAACGGCTTTTTTTATTGTGTGCCGTGCATGG
>NZ_DCAP01000004.1:0-72690 GCF_002311535.1 Salegentibacter sp. UBA1130
AATCCCTATCTTCCTACTCTATCTTTACAAATACTTCTGAAAAAGGCAGAGGTGATTTTTTCTCTACTTTCCTCTAAAAAGTTCTTTTTCTTTAATCATTTTTGTAGTGCTTTCCGGCAGCATATCTTCCCATTCGGTTTTCCCTTCTCTAATCATTTGATGTACCTGCCTGGAGTGAATATCTAAGGTTTTAGGATCATAATCTTTAATATCTACAACCCGGCCATTATCTTTAAAATATTGATAAAGTTCCTGCATTCTTGGATGCACCTTTAGATTTTCACTGGTAATAATCTCGTCCGTTTCCTGGTCTTTAAGCGGATAAAGATAAATCTTTAAGCTTTTGAAGAATAATTTTCCAAAGGCTTCAAGAATTCCACCGCTTAAATGGCGGTAATATCTTTCGTCAAAAATGTCCTGAAGTGTACTTACACCCATGGTAAGGCCCATTCTTTCTTTTGTATGTTGGCCAAAATACTCTACCACCTTGTAATATTCCTGGAAGTTAGAAATCATTACCGTTTGGCCTAAAGAACCTAGTAAATCGGCACGATCCAGGAAATCCTGCTCGTCTATTTCTCCTTCGCCTTTTAAATTAGAAAGTGTAATTTCAAAAATAACTACCGTTTTATCCTTATCAACTTTTCTTTCATTCAGGAAAAGTTCTAGCGATTTTTCATACATCGCCATATTTACTTTAGTAACCGGTCTAAAACTTCCGCGTAGCGTTAAAATATTCTTTTTATAAAGTAAACTGGCCGGTAAAATATTGTTGCCATCGGGAGCGAACATAATGGCTTCTGTAATGCCTTTTTTAACCAATTCCAGGCTCATTAATCTATTGTCTACGTCTTTAAAAACAGGGCCGGTGAAATTAATAGCATCAATTTCAATCTTGTCGGTGGTTAGATGATCAAATAAATGATTGAGTAGCTTTTTAGGATTATCGTAGTGATAAAAGGCACTGTGAATAAGATTTACGCCCATTATCCCCAGGCTAATTTGCTGGTGCGAAGCATTGTTTTCGTGAAACTGCACATGCAGAACAATTTCGCTATAATCTTCTCCCGGTTTTGTTTGAAATCTAATTCCCAGCCAACCATGGCCTTTATATTTTTTTGCCCAGTCTATGGTTGCTACGGTATTGGCATAGCTAAAAAATAATTTATTAGGATGTTTTAGACGGGAAATACGCTCTTCAATAAGTCCGGTTTCGTAGCGCATCATACTCGTTAACCTGTCCTCTGTCACATAACGGCCATCATCTTCAATCCCGTAAATCGCATCGCTAAAATCCTTATCATAGGCACTTAGGGTTTTTGCAACAGTTCCGGAAGCATTTCCTGCCCGAAAGAAGTGCCGCACGGTTTCCTGCCCGGCACCAATTTCAGCAAAAGTTCCGTAGATATTTTCATTTAGATTAAGGCGCATTGCCTTGTTCTGCACAGAAGTTATTTCTTCGAACTTCTTTTCTCCTTCAGCAATTATAGACATCGTGTGTATTTTAGTTGAAGTATAAAGTTAAGAAACTTAAGCTTTATCTACCGCAACTTTATAGGTTGGATCTTCTAAAATGTTTACATCTATAATTGCATCTGCATTACTAAGCAGTCTTCGACAATCCTGACTTAAATGTCTTAAATGAAGTTTTTTGCCTTGTTTATGGTACCTCTCGGTAAGCTTATTTAAGGCTTCAATCCCCGACATATCTACTACACGACTCTCAGAAAAATCTATAATTACTTCTTCAGGATCGTTTAAAACATCAAATTTATCATTAAAAGTCTGCACAGATCCGAAGAATAGAGGGCCGTAAATCTCGTAATGTTTTATGCCATCTTCATCAATACGCTTTCTGGCTCTAATACGTTTTGCGTTGTCCCAGGCAAAAACAAGTGCTGAAATAATAACTCCTATCAATACGGCTAAAGCAAGGTTGTGAAGAATTACAGTTACTACGGTTACCAATACCATTACCAAAATATCAGATTTAGGCATTCTTCTAAAAGTTCTTAAACTGGCCCACTCAAAAGTTCCCACTGCAACCATAATCATAACCCCGGTTAAGGCCGCCATTGGAAGTAATTCAATAACCGAAGAGCCGAACATAATAAAGATTAATAAAAAAACAGCAGCAACAATACCCGATAATCGGGCACGTGCTCCAGAAGAAACGTTAATTAAACTTTGACCAAGCATTGCGCAACCACCCATCCCAGAGAAAAAACCTGAAAGTACGTTGGCAGTTCCCTGTGCCACACATTCTTTATTTCCGCTTCCCCGGGTTTCCGTAATTTCGTCTACAATATTTAGAGTTAATAAACTTTCAATTAAACCAACTCCGGCCATAATTGCGGCATATGGAAAAATAAGCATTAAAGTATCCAGGTTAAAAGGTACCATAGGAATATGGAAAGGAGGAAAACTACCTTTAATAGAAGCAATATCACCCACAGTTTTAGTATCTATTCCCAGGGCAGCTACAATCCCAAAAACTACTAAAATTGCAACTAGAGTGGCCGGGACTACTTTTGTAAGTTTTGGTAAAAGCCAGATAATTAAAATGGCAACACTTACAAGCGCAAGAAATGTATACATTGGGGGACCCGTCATCCATTCTAACTCACCGGTAACAGGGTTTAATGCTTTAAATTGGTCTAATTGGGACATGAAAATAATAATCGCCAAACCGTTTACGAAGCCAAATATTACAGAGTGGGGTACAAGCCTAATTAATTTCCCTAGTTTTAGAACTCCGGCTAAAACCTGTATTAATCCGGCTAAAACTACTGTAGCAAATATATATTCTGGTCCATGAGAAATTGAGAGACCCACTATAACCACAGCAACCGCTCCTGTAGCGCCAGAGATCATCCCTGGACGACCACCTAAAATAGCTGTTACCAATCCCATAACAAATGCGGCGTATAAACCGGTTAATGGCGAAAGCCCGGCGATTAATGCAAAGGCAACCGCTTCTGGTATTAATGCCAGCGCAACGGTAAGCCCTGCTAAAATTTCGTTTTTGTAATCTACTTTTTGTGAAAAATCAAACAGGTTGAAGATTTTTTGCATAAGAATATAATTTTAATAAATAAGGGAAAGCGGATTCTCTTCCGCAGAAAATAAATTTTCGGAATTTAATAGAAATGAAGACTTAACTGCCTAGGGCGGCGTAAGTGGAGACGATTGTATATTTCTTCTTTGCTTCATAAGAGCCGGCAAAATTAGCCAATTATTTTTGTTAGCCAAGTTTGTAGCCACTTTAGTAAGAATTTTTAATGTATTAATAATATGAAGCTATCTGATTATCAAATTACTAATAAATTTTAATAGAAAATTAATGGAAAACCTATTTATGAAATAAATTTAAATCAAAAGCAGATAACTGTAAGTGAATCGTCTTACCTTTGCAGCATAAAAATTATCAAAATGGCACATAAGGCAGGATTTGTAAATATTATTGGGAACCCTAATGTGGGGAAATCTACTTTAATGAATGCTTTTGTAGGCGAAAAATTGTCTATTATCACTTCTAAAGCGCAAACCACCCGCCACCGTATTCTGGGAATTGTAAATGGCGAAGACTTCCAGGTGTTGTTAAGCGATACCCCCGGAATTATTAAACCGGCTTACGAGTTGCAGGAATCTATGATGGGTTTTGTAAAATCTGCTTTTGAAGATGCCGATGTTTTGATATATATGGTAGAAATTGGGGAAAAGGAACTTAAAGATGAAGCCTTTTTTAATAAAATTATAGGAACCGATATTCCTGTTATTTTATTGCTGAATAAAATTGATAAATCTAACCAGGAAGAATTGGAAAGCCAGGTACAAATGTGGACAGAGAAAGTGCCCAATGCTGAAATTTTCCCGGTTTCGGCTTTAGAAGGTTTTAATGTTGCTGAAGTATTTAACCGAATTATTGAGTTATTACCAGAATCTCCGGCGTTTTATCCAAAAGACACGCTTACCGATAAGCCCGAACGTTTCTTTGTAAATGAAATTATTCGCGAAAAGATTTTAATGCATTACAAAAAGGAAATTCCTTATGCGGTAGAAATTGATACGCAGGAATTTTTTGAAGAAGAGAAAATCATTAGAATGCGTAGCGTGATTATGGTAGAGCGCGAAACTCAAAAAGGAATTATTATAGGTCATAAAGGTGCCGCTTTAAAAAGGGTTGGGGTAGAAGCCCGAAAAGATCTTGAGAAATTCTTTGGGAAACAGGTTCATCTTGAACTTTACGTAAAAGTGAACAAAAACTGGAGAAGCGATCAACGCCAGTTAAAGCGTTTTGGGTATAATGAATAATTTTTCTGAATTAATTTTCTAAAAGTTTTTATCTAAAATTTTCAATTTAAATACTTCAATTTTTTACAGAAAACTTCCGTTTTCTAAGTTTCGGGTAAACCCGAATTTTTACACTAATTTTGCAAACAATTGCATTTTCTGAATAAATTCAGAAAACAAACCTCTTTGAGGCAATAAAGAATAAATATTATGGGCAATATTGTAGCCATTGTAGGAAGACCTAATGTTGGAAAATCTACTTTTTTCAACCGATTAATTCAACGTCGTGAGGCGATTGTAGATTCGGTTAGTGGGGTAACCCGCGATCGTCATTATGGAAAATCTGATTGGAATGGTCGTAATTTTTCTCTTATAGATACCGGTGGATATGTTGTGGGAAGCGACGATATTTTTGAAGCCGAAATAGACAAGCAGGTAGAACTTGCTATAGATGAAGCCGATGCCATAATTTTTATGGTAGATGTTGAAAGTGGCGTAACCCCTATGGACGAGGATGTTGCGCAATTGCTTAGAAAAGTAGATAAACCTGTTCTTCTTGCTGTTAATAAAGTAGATAATAATAAAAGGCTGGAGAATGCTGTCGAATTTTATTCTTTAGGTCTTGGCGAATATTTTCCTATTGCCAGTACAAACGGTAGTGGTACCGGAGATTTACTTGATGCTTTAGTAGAAGCGCTCCCTGAAACCGAAGCCGAAGAAGAAACCGAATTACCAAGATTTGCTGTAGTGGGACGTCCCAATGCCGGGAAATCTTCTTTTATCAATGCACTTATTGGCGAAGAACGTTATATAGTTACCGATATTGCAGGGACAACCCGCGATGCTATGGATACTAAGTATAATAGGTTCGGGTTTGAATTTAACATTGTAGACACTGCCGGGATTAGAAGAAAGTCTAAGGTTAAAGAAGACCTTGAATTTTACTCGGTAATGCGTTCAGTTCGAGCTATAGAAAATTGCGATGTATGTTTGGTAATCTTAGATGCTACCCGCGGATTTGACGGGCAGGTTCAAAATATATTTTGGCTGGCACAAAGAAACCGAAAAGGAATTGTAATTCTTGTAAATAAATGGGATTTGGTTGAAGATAAGGAAACCAATACCATGAAAGAGTTTGAGGCCATGATTAGGCGTGAAATAGAACCTTTTACCGATGTGCCTATCGTCTTTATGTCGGTGCTTACCAAACAAAGAATCTTTAAAGCTATAGAAACGGCGGTAAAGGTTTTTGAGAATCGTAGTAAGAAAATTAAAACCCGCGAGCTTAACGATATAATGCTTCCTATAATTGAGCAAAATCCTCCGCCGGCTTATAAAGGGAAGTATGTAAAGATAAAATTCTGTACCCAATTGCCTACCCCACAGCCGCAGTTTGCTTTTTTTTGTAATCTTCCGCAGTATGTTAGAGATCCTTATAAACGTTTTATAGAGAACAAGTTAAGAAAGGAATTTGATCTTACGGGAGTACCTATTTCAGTGTATTTCAGAAAAAAATAAAATTAGCTGTTAAACTTTGTAACAAATTGAGAGTCTAACTACCAATATAGTTAGTGAGGCATAACTTTGTCTTGATTTTTTTCAAATTTTAACACCTAAACCCTCCATGAGAATTCTTCTTTCCCTTGCCTTTCTGTTTTTGGCAGGAAATCTAACAGCCCAAAATTTTGAAATAAATGGTAAAATAACCGATTCGCAGGGAGCACCCCTGGAATCGGCAACGGTTTACCTGGAGAAACCGGCAGATAGTAGTTTGGTTACCTATACAATTTCAGACAATACAGGAGAATTTCAACTTTCTGGAAGTTCAGAAATTAAGGAATTAAATTTACTTATTTCCTATGCCGGCTTTAAGACTTATGCTCAGCAGGTGCAAATTAATAGCGAGGTAAATCTTGATGTTATAAAAATGCAGGTAGCCGATAATGCTTTAGATGAAATAACAATTACTTCTTCTCGCGCGCCGGTAACGATAAAGAAAGATACCCTGGAATTTAATGCAGCTTCTTTTAAAACGCGTAAAGATGCAAACCTGGAAGAATTACTTAAAGAACTTCCCGGGGTAGAAGTGGCTACAGATGGTAGTATTACCGTAAACGGAACCCCGGTTTCGCAAATTAAAGTGAACGGAAAAGAATTTTTTGGAGACGACCCAAAGATCGCTACCAAAAACCTGCCTAAGGAATTGATAAATAAACTTCAGGTGGTAGATAGCAAAACTAAATCTGAAGAATTTACCGGAAAAGAAGGAGATGCCGAAAACAAAACCATTAATATTACCATAGACGAAGATAAAAACCGCGGATTTTTCTCCAGGCTTACTGCAGGCGGCGGAACCGATGAGCGTTATGAATTAAGCGGAATTGGAAATTATTTTAAAAATGATATGCGCGTGAGCCTTTTGGCGAGTTCCAACAACATTAATTCTTCCGGGTTCTCATTCGATGAAATTTATGATGCGATGGGCCGTAATGCTTATTCCATCAGTAGGAGCAGAGGTGGAAATTTCAGCATTAACGGAAGTAATTTTGGATCAGCAAACGGGATTACAAAATCTGATAACGCCGGATTTAGTTTTGTAAACGAATGGCCACAGGAAACCGAACTTTCTTCTAATTATTTCTATAGTCGTGCTGATAATAGAACCGAAAGCCGAACTCAAAGAGAAAATATTTTGCCAGATAGAAGATTCTTTAATAATTCTGAATCTAGCGGAAACAGGGTGAATAATAATCACCGATTTAATTTAGGATTCGAGATTCAGCCAGATACTTTAACAAGGATTTCAGTGAGACCAAATATAAACACCAATAACGGTCGCTCTTCTAACCAATCTTTCACAGAATCTGTTGCAGAAGATGGTACCCCAATAAATACTGCTTTAACCGATAATTATTCTGAAGTTCACAGCGTGAATTTCTCGAACCGATTGAATTTTACAAGAAAATTTGGTAAAAACGGAGGTTATTATAGTTTAGGATTTAATAATCAGAATAATACACGTTCACAGGATAACAATTTCTTTTCAGAAAGAGAGATATACAATCAGGAAGGAGAGTTGGTCAATACCGATATTCAGGACCAGTTGATTTCAGAAGAGAATAAAGACAATAATTACGGAGTTGATCTAAGTAGCCGTTTTCCTATCACAGAAGAGTTAATGCTGGATGTAAGCTACAATTTCGATAAAGCAGACGGGCGAAATGAGCGATTGGTGTATGATGCAAATGATGATGGTGATTATACACTTCTTGACAATGAATTAAGCAACGATTTTAAATCTGAATCTTTTACGCATCGTCCGAGCTTAGGTCTTGCGTATAACGGAGAGAAATTAAGAGCAAGTGTTTCGGGAGGTTTCCAAAGTATCAGGCTAAAGAATGAAGATCTATTCACTGAAACTTCTATAGATAATACTTATGAAAATCTTTTTGCAAATGCATATTTCCGGTACAATTTGGCGCAGGGAAAAGCTATTTATTTCAATTATAGTAACTCCTGGGATGCACCTTCATTAAACCAGTTACAACCGGTTACCAATACTATAAATCCTTTGAATATCACCACGGGTAACCCCGATCTTAGACCAGCCTTAAGACATAGATTTTACTTCAACTTTAATAATTTTGATTTTAAAACCCGATCTGGTTTTTACGCTTATTTTGGTGGAAATTTCACCGATGACCAGGTGGTTACAAGAAGTACGGTAGATGAAGATTTGGTGAGAACCACGACATATACCAACGTAGACGGTGTTTACAGCTATTTCGGTGGTGGAAATATTGATAAAACCTTTGAACTGGAGAAAGAAAGTTCTATTAAGATTCGTGGAGGAGTTTATGGAAATTATAACAGAAATGTCGGCTTCACCAATGAGCAACGTTTTACCTCTAAAACCCTAAACCTGACTCCCAATTTAGGAGTTGAGTATAATTTCAGGGATTTGGTGACTATTGAGCCTTTTTATAGCGTTGAATTTGTAGATGCCCAGTACAGTTTTAATAACAGGGAAGAGAATTATAAGAATCAGAATATCTCTTTGGCGCTAACCTCTTTCTGGCCAGAAAAATTTGTGATTGGAAGTGATATTGCATACCAATCTATTGGTAACGCTTCCCCCGGATTTCAAAATTCATTTTACCTATGGAATGCCAGTTTGGGATATGAAGTCTTTGGAGATAATGGAACGCTAAAAATTAAAGTATTCGACTTGCTGGATCAAAACATCGCCACCCGAAGATTTACCGGAGACGATTTTATTCAGGACACCCAGGAGCTTGTTTTAGAACAATATTTTATGCTGAGTTTTACTTATAAAATAAGCAAGTTTGGAGGGAAAGACCCGAATAATAACAGGAGAGGAAGATAGAATTTGCTCCCTGCTTCTAAAACAGGTGAATGAATTCCAATTATCGTAAGAAAGGGGTGGTTGGTTGTCCAGAACTTAGTAAAGACCCCTCCGGCCTACGGCCACCCTGCCCGACTTTTGTCATACAAGCTCCTCCCCTTTTTTCAAGGGGAGGAGCTTGTATGAATTTCTAAATTGTATTATTGACATTCGGTTTAACATAAATAATTTTTATTACTGTTAAATAAATTTATATTTTAGGAAAATAAAACCAATAAATATGTTAAAATTAAAACTCCTTATTACGTTATTTTTCACTATTTTAGTAACCAGCTGTGGGAAAGAAGAAATAGATGAAAATTTACATTCAGAAAAGTCCAATAAATTAACTTTTGTAGAATCGTCTGATAACATGGTTGTTTCTGAAATCTTTATTTCCAAAGGACAAGATGGTATTACAGCAGAAGTGAAATATTTTAATAATCCATGGAATACTGAGAATGTTAAATTTCAAATTCTGAAGAAAGAAAAATCTTTTGAAATTAATGAATTATCTGGTCTGAAAAGGTCGGTTAAAATTTTTAAGAAAGGGGAGCAATTAAGTCTTAGCTTTTTTGTGAATAATTCTTTGGTGGATATTGATAAAAGCGAATATACTTTTGTAGATATAATTGAAATTATAAAGAACAGCAATTTGAGAAATGAACGGGTAGTAATTAGTAAACCCTCAAATTCCTTAGAAAAACAATCCGCAGATGGTACTTTTAATTCTGTTAGTTCGAGATGTAGTACTGCGAGAGCAGGTGTAACAGAGCAAATAAAAAAAGTAGGCGGGTACGCCACTACCTCTGAAGTAGATTGTTATAGTGCTATGTTCATTTGTTGGTGTTCAGCAACGGTAGACCTTCATGGAGCGGGAGGAAGTTGGTAGAGATTTTAAGAATGAGGATGTCTTAAATTATTCTTTATTGATAAGTGATAGCCTGATATAACAATGGAGCAATTATTGTCAGGATAACGGGTATAATGTCATAATTCTCGAAATGAGGGCAAGAATACTCTTACAAAAAAAGTATGCAAAATGGTAACTTTTAAAGAGGTGGAATTTAGCAGCGCTAAAGAAAGAGGTGGTTCCACATCCAATATGAAATTTCCAGTTGATTTTCGAGAAAATAACCCCTCCAGCCTACGACTACCCTCCCCGATTTTGTGATTCAGGCGGGCTCCTCTTGAAAATAAGGGGAGGAGCTCTATGAAATTCTAAAATGAGCTCGATTAGATTAAAAAATCATTTAAACTGGTAACCGAAAAGTGAAAACCGTTTACTGCCTACTGAAAAACTATGTACTAAACCTACCAGCTTCCACCGGCACCGCCGCCGCCAAATCCTCCGCCGCCGAAGCCACCACCAAAGCCGCCTCCGCCGCCAAATCCACCTCCAGAACTGCCGCCGCCGAATGTACCGCGACCCAATGAACTGAGGATTATAGCATCCAGGAAGGTGCCACCGGCACTTCTTCTTCCGCCATTTCTTCCGCCTTTGTTTTTGTTGGCCAGGGAAACAATAATTACAAGTAAGATAATTCCCATTACAAGAAGCTGTACGGGGATTCCTTCAGATTGACCACGTCTTTGAGGTGTGCCTTCAAAAGTACCGTCTAAGACCTGGAAAATTGCGGTAGTACCCGCATCAAGACCATTGTAATAACTTCCGTTTCTAAATTCGGGAAGAATTACCTGCTGAATTATTTGCCAGGTTTTAGCATCGGTCATGTATTCTTCAAGTCCATAACCTGTGGTAATCCAAATCTTTTTATCTTCTTCAGCTACAATAACTAACAAGCCATTATCTTCTGCACTTTGGCCAATTCCCCATTCCTGGGCCCATTTCGTAGCATAATCACTTTGGTTTTCGCCTTGAAAAGAACTGATAGTTGCGATTACAATTTGGGTAGAAGTGGTATCTGCATAGTTAACCAATTTCTGCTCAAGCTGACTTTCTTCCGAAGAAGATAAAATATCAGCCTCGTCATATACGCTCGTTTCTTCAGCTGGTTTTGGAGGAACATCGCGCTGCGCATATATAAACCCCGAGAAAACGAGGAAAAACAAAAATATTAGTTGGAATCTTTTAGTGAATTGTGGCATTTATCCTTTTGAAATTTCATTGGAGAGTTCGTCCCGGGTCTCGTCGCTATACGGGAAGTGTTTTTTAAGCTGCTGGCCTGCGGTTAAAATTCCGTCTACCAGGCCTTGCTTAAATTCTCCTTTTTTAAATTTTTCTACAATGGCATCTTTGGTACTTTCCCAAAAATCGTCTGGAACAACATCGTTAATTCCTTTATCGCCGTAGATCACAAAGTTATGATCTTCTACGGCAACATATATCAGCACGCCATTATCGTGTTTGGTATTATCCATTTTCAGCATATGAAAAACCTCCATAGCGCGATCAAAAATATCCATCTCGCCAGTGGTTTTTTCCAGGTGAACCCTTACTTCGCCAGATGTATGGCTCTCTGCCGTTCTAATGGCTTTAATGATTTCCTCTTCGTCTTTTTTACTTAAAAAATCCTCTACTTTACCCATTTCGCTTAAAAATCAAATTCAACATCTGGAGCATTTTCTGCACCTTCTTCTGCTTCAAAAGCTGGTTTTCTTTCAAAACCGAACATTCCGGCAAAAATATTATTCGGGAATTTTCTAATATAAGTGTTGTATTGTCTTACCGCTTCATTGTAGCGATTTCTCGCAACGCTAATTCGGTTCTCAGTTCCTTCTAATTGCGACTGTAATTGAAGAAAATTCTGATTCGATTTTATATCGGGGTATCTTTCAACCGAGACCAAAAGCCTGGATAAAGCATTAGATAATCCGCCCTGAGCTTGCTGGAATTGCTGAATTTGCTGCGGATCTAAATTTCCCGCATCAACATTTACCGAAGTAGCTTTTGCTCGCGCCTCAATAACATCGGTTAAAGTTCCTCGTTCAAAATCGGCTGAACCTTCTACTGTGCTAACTAAATTCGGGATAAGATCACTTCTTCGCTGATAGGCATTTTCAACATCGGCCCAATTCTTAGATACATTTTCTTCATATTCTACTGCGGTGTTATTTACTCCTGCGGTGAGGCTGTAAACGATAATACCAAGAACTACGATTACTATTACAGGGATTAACCATTTTTTCATTCTACAACTGATTTTTAAGATTGATTAGTTTTGCTTTTACTCCTTCCAACTTACGAATAATTTCGAAGTTGCTAAGGGTTTTGTGTTTTTCTTCTTTTAAATGTGTTTTGGCACCTTCCAGGGTGAATCCGCGTTCTTTTACCAGGTGATAAATAAGCTCTAAATTCTTAATATCCTCGGGTGTGAATTTGCGATTTCCCTTGGCATTTTTTTTAGGCTGAATTACATCAAATTCTTTCTCCCAAAACCTAATTAGAGAAGTGTTTACCTTAAAGGCTTCTGCAACTTCGCCAATGCCGTAATATCTTTTATCGGGTAAATTAAGATGCATTAATCCAGGGATTGGTTTTCTTGTTGTGCTTTTTCCAGAACCTTATCAAATTCTTCTGGCGAAAGGTTTCCATAGTAAAAATTAATCGGGTTAATTCGGTTATCATCTTTAAATATCTCATAATGTAAATGAGGTCCCTGGGATCTGCCCGTGCTGCCCACGTAACCAATAATATCCCCACGTTGAACCCGCTGGCCAACCCGTACATTATATTTATATAAGTGGGCGTAAAGGCTGGTGTAGCCATAGCCGTGATCTACTCTTATATGATTTCCATAACCGGTAGCGCGATTATCTGCTCTTTCCACCCTGCCATCTCCTGTGGCGTAAACCGGCGTTCCTCGAGGCGCGCTAAAATCCATCCCGTGGTGAAATTTTCTCACTTTAGTAAATGGGTCGGTTCTCCATCCGTAACCAGAAGCAATTCTGCTTAAATCTTCATTTTTTACCGGTTGTATAGCAGGAACCGAAGCTAAAAGACTCTCTTTTTCCTTTGCCAATTCTGCAATTTCATCTAAGGATTTAGATTGTACCACCAACTGTTTGGTGAGAATATCCATTCGCTTGCTGGTTTCAATAATCAATTTAGAATTATCAAAACCTTCAAGGTCTTTGTAGCGGTTAATTCCGCCAAAACCTGCTCTTCTTTGCTCTTCAGGAATTGGGTTTGCTTCAAAATAAACCCGGTAAATATTATTGTCCCGATCTTCAATATTTGCCAGAACATTCTGGACCTGGTTCATTTTTTTATTCAGTAATCCATATTGTAATTCCATGTTTTGAAGTTCGCGTTTTAAGGCCTTTTCTTTTGGAGTTACAATCTGAGGAATATTTAAATAAATGACCAGTAATAAAAAACCAGAGAGGAAAGATCCCAGGATACTAAGCAGCACAATCCCTATGCGGCGGCCCTTTCGGCGCTCTATTTTTCTATAGGATTGCGTGTCGCTATCGTAATAATATTTAACCTTCGACATGAGTCAAATTTATGCTATTTTTGCCAACAATAATTAGCAATTACCGTGCTAAGTTTAGTCTGGTAAACGAACAAATATAGGAAATTGTTTCAGCACCAACACAAATTAATAATTTTAGATTAGAGCAGCTAGATGAAATCTCAGGAAATAAGAAGCCAATTTTTAGAATTTTTTAAATCCAAATCTCATAAAATCGTTCCCTCAGCGCCTATGGTGCTAAAAGACGATCCCACTTTAATGTTTACCAACGCCGGGATGGTTCAGTTTAAGGAGTATTTTTTAGGAAATAGCGAGCCTTCCAGTTCCCGAATTACCGATAGCCAAAAATGCCTTCGCGTAAGCGGAAAACATAACGATTTGGAAGAAGTGGGAATGGATACTTACCATCACACGATGTTCGAGATGTTAGGGAACTGGAGTTTTGGTGATTATTTTAAAGAGGAAGCCATAAACTGGGCCTGGGAATTGCTTACCGAAGTTTTTAAAATTGCTCCTGAAAATCTTTATGTTTCTGTTTTTGAAGGAAGCGAAGAAGATAAATTAGGATTGGATACCGAAGCCCTGGAACTTTGGAAAAAGATTGTTCCTGAAGATCGCATTGTTTACGGCGATAAAAAAGACAATTTCTGGGAAATGGGAGACCAGGGACCTTGCGGACCTTGTTCTGAAATTCATATTGATATTCGATCTGAAGCTGAAAAAGCTAAGAAACCCGGAAAAGAACTGGTAAATGCAGATCACCCACAAGTGGTAGAGATCTGGAACCTGGTTTTTATGCAATATAACCGTAAAGCTGATGGTTCTTTAGTAGAATTACCGGCAAAACATATAGACACCGGGATGGGTTTTGAACGTCTTTGTATGGTTTTACAGGGAACACAATCTAATTACGATACCGATGTTTTTACGCCGCTAATTGCTGAACTGGAAAAAATCACGAATTCTCAGTACGGAAAATCTGAAAAAACCGATATCGCGATTCGGGTAATTGCAGATCACGTGAGAGCGGTAACTTTTTCTATAGCCGATGGGCAATTGCCATCAAACACCGGTGCCGGTTATGTGATTAGAAGAATTTTAAGACGTGCCATTCGTTATGGATTTACATTTTTAGATACCAAAGAACCTTTTATTTATAAGCTTGTTGAGGTGTTAAGTAAGCAAATGGGCGAAGCATTTCCTGAGCTTAAATCTCAAAAAACTTTATGCGAAAATGTGATTAAGGAAGAAGAACAATCTTTTTTAAGAACATTGGACCAGGGCTTGATTTTGCTGGAAAATATAATTTCAGAAACCAAAGGAAAAACGGTTTCGGGGAAGAAAGCATTTGAGCTTTACGATACTTTTGGTTTCCCTATAGATTTAACAGCACTAATTTTACGTGAACGCGGATTCGATCTTGATCAAAAGGAATTTGAAGTTCAGCTTAAGGAGCAAAAAGACAGGTCCCGTGCGGCAACCCAGGTTACAGCGGGAGACTGGGAAGAAATAAATTCGGTAAATGCTGAAGCCTTCGTAGGTTACGATCATTTAGAGGCTGAAACCCAAATTGCACGATACCGAAAAGTGGAAAGCAAAAAAGGTGCTTTTTATCAAATTGTGCTTTCGCAAACTCCGTTTTACCCTGAAGGTGGCGGACAGGTTGGAGATAAAGGTTTTCTTGTAGATAGCGAAAACAACAAAATAGAGATTACCGATACTAAAAAAGAAAACAACTTAATTGTTCATTTTGCTAAATCGCTTCCTAAGAATCCAAAAGATAAATTTAGGGCGGTTGTAAATTCAAAAAACCGTGCGGCTACCGCGGCTAATCATACGGCCACGCACTTATTGCACCAGGCGCTTCGGGAAGTTTTGGGAACTCACGTAGAACAAAAAGGTTCTCTGGTTAAAGGAGATTATCTGCGCTTCGATTTTTCTCACTTCAGCAAAGTAAATAAAGAGGAATTAGAGCAGGTTGAAAAACTGGTAAATCAGCGAATCAACGAGCAATTACCTTTAGAAGAGCAGCGAAGTATTTCGTTTAAGGAGGCCGTTAACCAGGGCGCTTTGGCGCTGTTTGGTGAAAAATACGGGGATGCTGTTCGTGCCATTCGTTTTGGAGAATCTATGGAACTTTGTGGTGGAATTCATGTAAAAAATACTTCAGAAATATGGCATTTTAAAATCACTTCAGAAGGAGCTGTTGCTTCCGGAATTAGAAGGATTGAAGCAATTACCGGGGAAGCTGTAAAAGATTATTTTGCCACCCAGGATGAGGTTCTAGAGCAAATAAAAGCCGAATTGAAAAACGCCAAAGACCCGGTAAAAGCGGTAAATACTTTGCAGGACGAAAATGCAGCATTGAAAAAGCAGGTAGAAGCCTTACTAAAGGATAAAGCCAAAAACCTAAAAAGTGAATTAAAGTCTGAAATTTCTGAAATAAACGGGGTGAATTTCCTTGCTAAGAAAGTAGATCTTGATGCCAGCGGCATAAAAGATCTTGCTTTCCAACTTGGGGATGAATTCGAAAACTTGTTTTTATTATTCGGAACCGAGCAAAATGGAAAGGCACTTTTAAGTTGCTATATTTCTAAAGACCTGGCAAAAGAAAAAGACCTGCATGCAGGAAAAATTGTAAAAGACCTGGGCAAATATATCCAGGGCGGTGGTGGTGGCCAGCCGTTTTTTGCAACTGCCGGCGGTAAAAAACCGGAAGGAATAAACGAGGCTCTGCAAGAAGCACAGGCTTATTTAAAATAAAGCATGACGCTGTCTGAAAAGTCTATTTTCGTCAAGCTGAACTTGTTTAAGCTTCTAACATGTTTTTTGATTACCATTACGTTAGATCCCCGATAAAAAATCGGGACAGGCTTTGAAATAAATTCAAGATGACGTTTTTAAAACCTTTTCAGACAGCTTCTATATAATGCTATGGAATTCAGGACCAAAATACCTATAAAAAAGGCTGAGCCTAAGATAGATTATAAATCTAAAATCTTTCTTATTGGTTCCTGTTTTGTAGAGAATATCAGTAAAAAACTGGATTTCTATAAGCTGCAAAATTTACAGAATCCCTTCGGAATTCTTTTTCATCCTTTGGCTATTGCAAAGTTTTTTCGAAAACTTAACGAAGCCGCGTTTTATACTGAGAAGGATATTTTTCAGCACCAGGAGCGCTGGCATTGTTTTGATGCGCATTCTTCTTTAAGTAATCCTGATCCTGAGGTTTTACTAAATAACCTGAATTCCGCATTAAAAAACGCTCATGAGTTTCTTCAGCAAAGCTCACATTTGGTAATCACTTTGGGTACTAGCTGGAGCTATTTTCATTTAGAAAGTGAACAGAGCGTTGCCAACTGTCATAAAGTTCCGCAGAAATCTTTTAGGAAAGAAATACAATCTATAGAAGAAATTGAGCGAGCTTTAAATGAGATTCTGGAAGACGCACACCAAATAAACCCTGATGCTGAAGTGATTTTCACCGTTTCTCCAGTTCGGCATATTAAGGACGGATTTGTTGAAAATCAGCGTAGCAAAGCGCATTTAATTACCGCTGTTCATAAGGTTTGCGAAGAAAGCAAGAAAACCCATTATTTTCCATCTTATGAATTGATGATGGATGAACTTCGGGACTATCGGTTTTATACTGAAGATATGTTACACCCTTCTCAAACAGCCATATACTATATTTGGAAAAGATTTACGGAAACCTGGTTTTCAGAAGACTCTCTTTCGATTTTAAATGAGGTGGAAAATATTCAAAAAGGATTAGCACACCGTCCATTTAATCTCAATTCTGAAGCGCATCGTAAATTTCTAAAAAATTTGAATTCTAAAGTTTCAACACTCCAAAAGCGTTATCCGCATCTTCAGTTCTAAATTAAGTTATCGTCAAAAAAACATTAAATTAATTTCGGAATTGTTTATATATTAATTTTTTTTGTATTTTTATCTTAGAATTTTAGATATAAGTTATTGATAACGAATGGCTGAGAAGTCGTTTTTTATGACTGTATCTTAATTCGTTTTCTAAAATTTGTTGGGGTAGATTTTAGAAAGTTAAAAACTTATGGACGGGTGGGGCCGTCCATAAGTGTTTTAAAAAAGTAATGTTTTCTTCAAAAACTCCAAAATTCACATTCTTTGTACCTTTAGAAAAAATTGATAAATGAGAAATTTCCTTATAGGTGCCATTTTGGTCTTGCTTGTGGTTTTTGGTATTCGCTATTGTGAAAACAGAAATATTGAAAAAGATCAATTAGAAGAAAGTACAGCCTTACTTCAGCAGCAAATTAAAAATGTGGGAAAATTGGTGGTAACCGAAGGTACTTTTTCACAAGTTTATTCTTATAAAAACTCAAAGAAGTTTTATCTCGATATTTTTTCGGCAAGAAAGAAAGCGCTTATCATTGTAAATGCTACGGCAACGGTGGCTTACGATCTAAGTAAATTAGAAACCGAAATTGATGAAGAAAATAAAATTGTACGCATCACTTCTATTCCTAAAGAAGAAATTACAATAAATCCCGAGATAAAATATTACGATGTTACCCAGGATTATTTAAACCAGTTTGATGCGGAAGATCACAATAAAATTAAGGGCCGAATTGAAAAATCTATTAGAGAAAAGGTAGAAGCTTCTTCGCTTAAATCTAATGCTGAAAACAGGCTAATTAGCGAATTGCAAAAGATCTATATTTTAACTAACTCTATGGGTTGGACGCTGCAATACAACGACCAGAATTTCAATGATTCCGAAGAATTCGAAAAAATAAAACTCTAGTCTGCTTTTTCGGAATTTAAAACTTGAATGTTATATTAACTTACCAATTGGCTGTTTATAAGGCTTATTCCGCCATCAATTAAATGTGAAATATCCGGTCTTAGAGATTTTACATCCTCTAAATTATTTAGAGCTTCTTTAGCGAGTTTTTCATCTTTCCCTACTGCTAGCTCATATATTTCTACGGAAAGCAACCAGTCTTTTGGGTGATGTTTTTTTACAAGTTCTAAAGCAGCGTCTAATGAAAATTTCGCATCTTTTCCTTCTCTTATATTTCTAACAGAAGCATAAAGTGAATTAAGTTCTTCGCGTTCTGGTGTACTTTTGCTTTTTATTGTAGTAGTTGAGGTTTTGTGGGTAATTAGATCAAAAGAAAGATTGTCGGCGGGGCCGGCAAAGGCTGAAATAACTTCTTTCCCAATCGCCATATCATATTTGCCCCATTCCGGTTTAAATAAAATTTCTTCGCCATAAGTCACAGTGCAATCTTTTAGGCTAATAATGATTATTTTCCCCTGGAGATTCCTGGTGCCGGTAATGATCTCACCTTTTACTTTTATCCCACCTTCAAATTCAAATTCAATCTTTTCACCTTCATAAATATCATAAGCCCTAAGATCACGCGGGCTCATATCTTCAATCGCTAAATTGATTCCTTTTAAAGAGCCAATTGGCGAACCAAATCCGTCAGGGTGATTTTTTACACCGTGACCTACCAGTTCCTTTTCTCGATGGGAAAGGGCAGTTTTCCCTGAAGTTTGAATATAAATTGGTTTGCCATCGTGTTCAATAACTTTTGAAAAATCTCCTGAGATCTGTAAACCGGTACTTAATTCTATAGTTCCAAGATTTTTAGAATCTATCAATTTTTGAATTCCTTCAAGACCGCCTTTTCTTAAAGCCATTTTATTAGCAGATTCCTCTAAAACTGAGCTTAAATGAGCAAAATCTGGCGTTACATAAAGCTGAGGCTGAGGTTTGGTAATATCAAATTCCTGTTTGCAAGCTTCAATAGAATATGGAATCTTCTTCACTTTATCTGTCATACACCAGGCGCTTTCTCCAATAGAAGAGAGTAAACCGGCGCCATAAATTTTAGGATCTTCAAGCGTTCCAATCAACCCGTATTCAACGGTCCACCAGTGCAGGTTTCTTATCTGCGCCATCTCGCTGGGTTTCCCCATATTATTTTGCAGGTAATCTACTTTCTTTTCAGCTTCTTCAATTTCTTGTTTAGGTGTATCTTCAGCTTCCTTAATAATAGAAAGATGCCTTATGGCTTCATACATTTCATAATCTTTAGCGCTGGAAATCGCTTTACAGCCAATTTCGCCAAAGCGTCTAAGATATTCTGCGTATTCTGGGTTAGCGATAATAGGGGCGTGGCCGGCACCTTCGTGAATAATATCTGGAGCAGGAGTATATTCTATATGCTCGAGCTGACGAATATCGCTCGCAATTACCAAAACGTTAAAAGCCTGGAATTCCATAAAAGCAGCCGGCGGAATAAAGCCGTCTACCGCTACAGCAGCCCAGCCAATTTCTTTTAAAATTCGGTTCATCCCATACATATTGGGAATATGATCTATAGAAATGCCGGTTTGCTTTAAACCATCAAGATAAGATTCGTGCGCAACTTTGCTTAAGTAATCTACATTTTTACGCATTACATAACGCCAAACCGCGTGGTTTACCGGGGTGTAATCATCGTAATTCTGTGGTTTTATATATTGCTGAAGATGGGCCGGCAAGCGGTCTAAAATCGCATTAGATTCAACTTTATCGAGCATAAGTGTGATTAACTAAAATTCAATATAAAGATAAGAAATTAACCTGAAATTCATAAAATGATAACTAAAGCCGTGTAAAAATAAAAATGCTCCTACAAGAGGAGCATTTTTGTTGAAAAATTTGTGGGGTTAATTCTTTATTTCTGGAGGATACTTTTCAAGTATTTCAGAAACAATTTCGTTTATCCTTTTTTGTTTTTTATTCACATCACTGGCTAAAGCGGCAGTTCCCATTCCCTGCCAAACCAGTTCTTTTCCTTCAGCATCAATTAGATCTATATAAAGAGTGCCTTCGCTAGTGCGGTTTACGGTATTAAAACCTGAGCCCCAATACCAGGGATGCCATCCCCAGCCATATCCCCAGCCCATCATATTGTTCTGGTAGATATTAATATTTTCATTGGTTTTCGTAAAAATGCTTACTAAAAGATCTGGATCCTCAGATTTTGTAAAACCTTTACGTTGCATTTCAGCTTCTATGGCTCTAAGGATTCGTTTTTTATCTAGATCTGATATTTCAGCTTTATCTATTCCAGGTTTAAAAAAAGCGTAACTTTCATATTGGTTAAAGTTTACTTCCCTGTCATAATCTGAAGCAACTCTTACGCTACTACAGGAAGTTACCAGGATAGTTAGCAGTAAAAGAACCGGTGTAATTTTTAAGACTTTCATAAAATATTATTTTAGGTGTTAGTGTCAAAAAGAGCCGGATCTACCAGGTTTGGGATAGTTACTTTTAGTTTTGGTTCCATTTGCATAGCCCTTTTTGCAGCGAAGAGCGCTTCTTTGTTTCGGGCCCAGCTTCGGCGGGCAATTCCATTATTAACATCCCAGAAAAGCATAGACTTTAGTCGCTCCTCCGATGCTTTATTTCCTTCAAGAATCATACCAAATCCACCATTAATCACCTCGCCCCAGCCAACTCCGCCGCCGTTATGAATACTTACCCAGGTGGCGCCTCTAAAGCTATCTCCAATTACATTTTGTATCGCCATATCGGCTGTGAACTGGGATCCATCGTAAATATTTGAAGTTTCCCGGTATGGAGAATCTGTTCCGGAAACGTCGTGATGATCACGTCCTAAAATAACCGTTCCTATTTCTCCATTTCCAATAGCATCATTGAAAGCTTTGGCAATCTTCATTCGTCCTTCGGCATCGGCATAGAGAATCCTGGCTTTAGATCCTACTACCAGTTTGTTTTCTCTTGCGCCCTTTATCCACTGAATATTATCAGCCATTTGCTGCTGAATTTCCTCTGGTGAACTCTTTTTGAGTTCTTCTAAAACCTGAGTCGCGATCTTATCGGTTTTATCCAAATCTTCTTCTTTTCCGGAAGCACAAACCCATCTGAAAGGCCCAAAACCGTAATCAAAACACATAGGCCCCATAATATCCTGCACGTAGCTCGGATATTTAAAATCTTTGCCGTTTTCAGCTAAAATATCGGCTCCGGCCCGGGAAGCTTCTAATAAGAAAGCATTTCCGTAATCAAAGAAATAGGTGCCCTTAGCGGTATGTTTATTAATCGCCGCGGTTTGTCTTTTTAAACTTTCCTGTACTTTTTCTTTAAATTTTTCAGGTTCTTCGGCCATCATGGTATTGGCTTCTTTTAAACTTAAACCTACCGGGTAATAACCGCCGGCCCAGGGATTGTGCAATGAAGTCTGGTCACTTCCCAAATCGATATAAATATTTTCTTGCTCGAAATATTCCCAAACATCTACGATATTTCCCTGGAAAGCGATAGAAACTACTTCCTTATTAGCTTTGGCTTCCTGCACTCTTTTAGCAAGTTTTTCTAGATCAGAAATTACTTCGTCTACCCAGCCCTGGCTATGGCGGGTTTTTGTAGCTTTTGGATTCACCTCGGCACACACGGTAATACAACCTGCAATATTTCCGGCTTTTGGTTGCGCGCCGCTCATCCCGCCAAGACCGGAAGTCACAAATAATTTACCTTCCAGACCTTCTCTAGATCTTGATATTTTTCTGCCTGCATTTAAAACTGTGATCGTGGTACCGTGCACAATTCCCTGTGGGCCAATGTACATATAACTTCCAGCCGTCATTTGCCCGTATTGCGTTACACCCAGCGCATTAAATTTTTCCCAATCATCAGGTTTCGAATAATTTGGGATCATCATTCCATTAGTAACTACTACTCTTGGGGCATTTTCATGAGAAGGGAATAAGCCCATAGGATGTCCGGAATACATCACCAAAGTCTGATCGTTTTCCATTTCGGCTAAATATTGCATAGTGAGCAGGTATTGCGCCCAGTTTTGAAAAACCGCCCCGTTGCCCCCGTAAGTAATCAATTCATCGGGATGTTGCGCTACTTTAGGATCCAGGTTGTTTTGAATCATGAGCATGATTCCTTTTGCCTGTGTGCTATTTCCGGGATATTCTTCAATATTTCGGGCATACATATCATAGTCCGGCTTCAGGCGATACATATAAATTCTCCCGTATTTTTCCAGTTCGTCCTTAAATTCAGGTAGCAATTCCTGGTGATGTTTTTCTTCAAAATAACGAAGGGCATTTTGAAGTGCTAATTGTTTTTCTTCGGCGTTTAGAATAGCCTTTCGTTTAGGAGCGTGATTTACCGAAGTATCGTATTCTTTTTTAGGTGGAAGTTCACTGGGAATTCCCTGTAGTATTTTCGCTTTAAAGTCCATTGATTTTCTGTTTGCAATAGGTTTCAATAATAGGAAGAAATGTTAAATTAAAGAGTTTTAAATTTCATTTTCTATAAATTTAGCGCTCTTTTAAAGAAATAAATTATGAAATCTATTATAATTCTTCTTGCTCTTGTTTGTCTTGTTTCCTGTAAAGATGAAAACAAAGAATTGGAATTAGAAACTACTGAAATTTCAAAGAAAAGCGAAGTAACACCTTCAAATGATGTTTTTAGTGCCCGGGATTCACTGGATTGGGCCGGTATTTATGAAGGGTTTTTGCCTTGTGAGGATTGCGAGGGAATTGAAACATCTATTGAGATAGAGAAAAATCGTGATTATACACTTTCTCAGGAATTTAAAGGCAGAGCAGGTGATAACAGCCTACAGGAAACCGGAAAATTTGAATGGGATAAGCAAGGGAATACCATTAGTTTAGGAGAACGCCAAAAACTCTATTTTAAAGTAAGCCAAAATTACCTTTTACAGGTTTTTAAGGATGAATCTAAAGTAATGGGAGATTCTGCAATCAAATACCGTTTAACAAAAATTAATGAACTATGATTGCTTGCCGGTTTTTTTATTAAATCCGTAGGGGCAATGCCGGCAACCACTTTCGCAGCAATAGCCACGCTTTAAGTGATATTGCTCGGTAAAACAACGATAACCTTCAGGAGTGGTGTAGTAATCTCCTTCTTCTAACGGAATTCTTTTTTTGAAAAAACTCATATCGCAAAAATACAATTTCTTAACTTCCACACGTGATTCTAATCGTTAACAAATATCTCCTAGGAAAATCATTTAAGGGCGTGAGTTTATGGCCTTTTGTGATTCTTAAAAATAGTGAGCTAAAAGATGATTTTAATTTTATTAACCACGAAAAAATTCATTTAAGACAGCAGTTAGAATTACTTATTTTGCCTTTTTATATCTGGTATTTAATCGAATATTTACTGCGTTTATTTTATTATAAAGACCGCTTTCTGGCATATAAAAATATAAGTTTTGAGCGCGAAGCTTACAGCCAGGAAATGAAAGAGAATTATTTGGAGGAGCGTAAATTCTGGGCATTTTTAAAGTTTGTTTAGGTAGCTCGTCTTAGAATTCGGATATTTGCTTATGCCGAAATCTTCAAACATTTTTACTGGAATATCTTCTGAAAATCAGTTTGTTGCTGAGTTTCCTAATGAAATTTCGCTCTATTTAAAACGTGAAGATTTATTACATCCTGAGGTTTCAGGAAATAAATTTAGGAAATTAAAATATAATATTGCCAGAGCGCTTGAACAAAAGCAAAAAACACTGCTCACTTTTGGCGGAGCTTTTTCAAACCATATCTCAGCAACGGCCGCCGCCGGGCAACTTTTCCATCTAAAAACAATAGGAATTATTAGGGGAGAAGAATTAGGCAAAGATTTGGAAAATACTTTAGCACAAAATCCCACACTTAAGTTTGCTAAATCTTGCGGAATGCAATTTAAATTTGTTTCCAGGGGTGATTATAGAGCAAAAGACACCAGGGAATTTCAGGAGAAGTTAAAAAATGAATTTGGTGAATTTTATCTTGTGCCTGAAGGGGGAACAAATGATTTGGCCGTAAAAGGTTGCCAGGAAATTTTAAACGAGAAAGACGAGAAATTTCATTTTATAGCAGCTTCAGTAGGTACCGGTGGGACTCTTGCAGGCTTGATAAACGCTTCAGATATAAACCAGAAAGTTTTAGGTTTCCCGGCTTTGAAAGGTGATTTTCTTTCCGAAGAAATTGAAAAATACAGTATTAAAAATAATTGGGAATTAAAAACCGACTATCATTTTGGGGGGTACGCTAAGGTAGATTCGGAATTGATAAATTTTATTAATAATTTCAAAAAAAAATACAAAATTCAATTAGATCCGGTATATACGGGAAAGCTAGTTTTTGGTATTTTTGACCTTATAAAAGGCGGGTATTTCCCTTCTGGAAGTAAGATTATGGCCATTCACACCGGCGGTTTACAGGGAATCCAGGGAATGAATATGATTTTAAAAAAGAAAAAATTGCCTCTAATCACTTTTTAATATGAGAATTAACCGGTTTTTTGTTTTAATTTTTCTCGCCGCATTTGCGGTTTCCTGCGGAAGCAAGAAAAAAGTAGTCACCACTAAGAAAGATTCTAACAGGGAAAATACTTTCACTGAATCTTCAAATACCGCAATAGAACGGGTAAAACCTTTAGATGGAGAGCCTATGTTGCCCCCGGTAAATCCACGTCTTTATACGGTAGAGGATTATATTCGGGATTTTGCTGCGGTAGCGATGGAAGAGATGCGGCTTTACAACATTCCTGCGAGTATTACTCTGGCCCAGGGAATTTTAGAATCTGGTGGTGGTAAAGGAGATCTCACTATGCGCGCAAATAATCATTTTGGAATTAAATGTCACGACTGGAAAGGCGCTAGAGCTTATCACGACGATGATGCCCGCGGTGAGTGTTTTAGAAAATATAAAGATGCTCGTTATTCTTACAGGGATCATTCACTTTTTCTCACAGAAAGAAAACGTTATGCAGAACTTTTTGAATTAGATGAAGACGATTATAAAGGTTGGGCTAGAGGTTTGAGAAAGGCAGGTTATGCTACCGATAGACGTTACCCAGATAAATTAATTAGTCTAATTGAACGTTACAGGCTTTATCAATTTGACGCAGATGTACTTAAAAGGCCATCTCCAAGTTATACCTATACGCCCGAATCTCCAGAGTCGGTTACTTACAAGGTTAAAAAGGGCGATACTTTATACAGAATTGCAAAGCAACATAATACCACAGTAGAAGAATTACAGCGATTTAATAATTTAAGAGACACTAATATTTCCGTAGGGCAAATGTTGGTGATTATCTCTGTAGAATAAAAATTTATGATCTATAAAAGAAGTAGCGAATTGTTCGCTTCGGCACAAAAAGTAATTCCCGGCGGAGTGAACTCACCGGTAAGAGCATTTAAAGCAGTGGGTGGAGATCCCATTTTTATTAAAAGAGCCGAAGGAGCTTATTTATATGATGAAGACGGAAATAAATTAATAGACTATATAAATTCGTGGGGGCCACTGATTTTAGGTCACGCTCACAAACCGGTAATAGATGCGGTAATTGATATTGCCAAAAAAGGAACTTCTTTTGGAACACCTACTGAAATTGAAACTAAAATCGCAGAACTGGCGGTAAAACTGGTTCCCAATATCGATAAAATTAGAATGGTAAATTCGGGTACTGAGGCCACCATGAGTGCCGTTAGACTTGCACGTGGCTATACCGGAAAAGATAAGATCATTAAATTTGCCGGTTGTTATCATGGGCATAGCGATTCTTTCCTAATCCAGGCCGGTAGTGGTGCGATCACTTTCGGTACGCCAAACAGTCCGGGAGTTACTCAGGGAACAGCAAAAGACACCCTGCTTGCAAGATATAATGACCTCGAAAATGTAAAATCTTTAATTGAAGCCAATAAAGATGAAATTGCCTGCATAATTATTGAGCCCGTTCCCGGAAATATGGGGTGTATTCCTCCAAACGAAGGTTTTCTTGAAGGTTTACGTGAACTTTGCGATGATCACGGTATTTTATTGGTTTTTGATGAGGTGATGAGCGGTTTTAGACTTGCTCCCGGCGGCGTTCAGGAACGAATGGGAGTGAATGCTGATATTGCCTGCTTCGGAAAAGTGATTGGGGGAGGTTTGCCGGTTGGCGCCTTTGCTGCCCGAAATGAAATTATGGATTATCTGGCCCCGGTTGGCCCGGTTTACCAGGCGGGGACTTTAAGCGGAAATCCATTAGCAATGGCCGCCGGACTTGCGATGTTAACCGAATTGGATAATAACCGAAGTGTTTTTAAAAGTATAGACAAGAAAACCGCATATCTTCACGAAGGAATAGAAAAAGTACTTTCAGAAAATAATGTAGCACATACCATAAACCGTGTAGGTTCTATGATTTCTATTCATTTTGGGGAAGAACCGGTAGTAGATTTTGAAACTGCCGCTAACTCAGCTGGAAATGGAATTTTCAACAAATTTTTCCACGGAATGTTAGAAAACGGAATTTACATTGCGCCAAGTGCTTTTGAAACCTGGTTTATAAGTGATGCTCTTTCTTATGAAGATTTAGACACTACAATTGAAGCGGTGAATAAAGTTGCAAAAACACTTTAATTAAGAAACCTCACAGATTTTTAAAACCTGTGAGGTTGCATTTTTTTAATTCATCCTGAATTTATTTTCAGAAACAGGATTTCTTAATTTCGTCTGCCTCGTTTAAAAAAATAAAAGCGCCCGAAATCCGGACGCTTTTAACCTACAATTTATTCAAAATTCAAATTAAGCAGCGGGAAGATCACCTTCTCCTTTTCTTGGTAATAAGGATTTCCCCATTAAATATTTATCTACGTGGTAGGCAGCTTCCCTACCTTCAGAAATTGCCCATACAATTAGAGATTGGCCGCGTCGCATATCACCGGCGGTAAAAATATTAGGAATGTTGGTTTGATAAGCTTCGTCTCCCTTAATATTTGTTCTGCTATCAAGTTCCAATCCTAATTGTTCGCTTAACGTTTTTTCCGGACCTGTAAATCCTAAGGCTAAAAGTACCAGTTCACAAGGCCATTCTTTTTCAGATCCTTTTACTTCTTTTAGCTGAGGTCTTCCGTTTTCACCTTTTACCCATTCTATATTTACTGTTTTTAAAGCTTTTAAATTTCCTTCTTTATCACGAATAAATTCTTTGGTATTAATGCTCCAGTTTCGCTCAACACCTTCTTCGTGAGAAGAAGTAGTTTTTAGCGTAAACGGCCAGTAAGGCCAGGGATTTTCCCTGTCTCTATGTTCTGCCGGCATTGGCATAATTTCAAAATTAATTACCGATTTTGCGCCGTGACGGTTAGATGTTCCAACACAATCTGATCCTGTATCACCACCTCCAATAACAATCACATTTTTACCTTCAGCGGAAAATTTTTCGGTTTGTTCTTTTAGGCCATCTACAACTTCGTTGTTATTTTTCAGGAAATCCATTGCCTGCATCACACCGTCACCTTCGGCTCCATCAATAGGAAGATTTCGGCGTTTAGTGGCGCCCCCACATAGTACTACGGCATCAAATTCTTTAAGTTTTTCGGCTTCATAATTTTCACCTACATGAACTCCGGTTTCAAATTTGATTCCTTCTTTTTTCATAATATTTACCCGGCGATCTATCACGTGTTTTTCCATTTTAAAGTCTGGAATTCCATAACGTAAAAGTCCGCCAATTTTCTTGTCGCGTTCAAAAACAGTAACCTCGTGACCGGCCCTATTAAGTTGTTGTGCTGCTGCAAGACCTGCAGGACCCGAGCCAACAACTGCAGCTGTTTTTCCTGTTCTGGATTTTGGAGGTTGTGGGGTTACCCAGCCTTCTTTAAATCCTCGCTCAACAATATATTTCTCAATAAGTTCAATCGCCACCGGCGGATCTGTGATTCCCAAAACGCAAGCCGATTCGCAAGGGGCCGGGCATAATCTCCCGGTAAATTCTGGAAAATTATTGGTGCCGTGTAAAATACTAAGTGCTTTTTTCCAGTCGTTTTTATAAACTGCATGGTTAAAATCTGGAATTAAGTTTCCAAGCGGGCAACCGCTGTGGCAAAACGGAATTCCGCAATCCATACACCTTGCTCCCTGGTCTCCCAATTCTTCGGGAGACATTTCTTTTGTAAATTCTTTATAATCTTTAACTCGATTTTCAACAGCTTCTGTCTCTTCCACCTTGCGGTCGTATTCCATAAAACCTCTTATCTTACCCATAATTATGCTGTTTTGAGTTCTACTTGTTCTTTTAACATTTTCTCTTCTTCCATTTTTTGTAAAGCCTTTTTATATTCTGCAGGCATTACTTTTATAAACTTACCGGCATTTTCTTCCCAGTTTTCCAGGATTTCTTTTGCTACATCGCTCTCGGTGTAGCGGTAGTGATTTTCAATAAGTTCTTTTAATTCTTTTTTATTTTCTTCTGAAGGATCTTCTAATCCAATCATTTCCATATTGAAATTATGATTGTCTAAAGTATTATCGGCATTATAGATATAAGCGATTCCCCCGCTCATTCCAGCAGCGAAATTTCTTCCTATTTTTCCTAAAATAACGGCTATACCTCCGGTCATATATTCACAACCGTGATCTCCAATTCCTTCTATCACCGCTTTGGCACCTGAGTTTCTTACGCAGAAACGTTCTCCACCCATTCCATTGATATAGGCTTCGCCATCTGTAGCGCCGTAAAGGGCAACATTCCCAATAATTACGTTTTCATTAGATTTAAAAGATGCTTCTTTAGGTTTTCTTACACTTAAAGTTGCTCCCGAAAGACCTTTACCTAAATAATCGTTAGAATTTCCATTGATATTCATCGTTAAACCATTGGTAGCAAAAGCACCAAAACTTTGCCCTCCCGAACCGGTAAAATTCAATGTAAGCGTACCATCGGGTAATCCTTTTGCACCGTGAATTTTGGAAATTTCATTACTTATAATAGCTCCGGTGGTTCGGTTTATATTGCTAATTGGGAAATCAAGACTCATTTTTTCCTTTCTGTAAATAGCCGGATGCGCCTGATTTAATATTTCAAAATCCAATACATTTTCCAGGTTGTGATCCTGGGTTTCTGTATTATAAAGCGGCATATCTTCATCTATTTTCGGCTTATACAGAATATTAGAAAGATCTAATCCCTGTGCTTTATAATGTTCTATTGCACGGTTCATATCCAGTTTTTGGCTTTGACCTACCATTTCATTTATAGTTCTAAAACCTAGATCGGCCATAATTTGTCTTAATTCCTGAGCGATGAAATACATAAAGTTGATCACATCTTCAGGGGTACCTTTAAATTTCTTTCTAAGTTCAGGATCTTGCGTTGCGATTCCCACCGGGCAGGTGTTTAAATGGCACGCACGCATCATAATACAACCTGATGCTACCAGGGGAGCGGTAGAAAAACCAAATTCCTCGGCACCAAGCAATGCGGCAATCGCTACATCACGACCGGTTTTTAACTGGCCATCACACTCTACAACAATCCTGTTTCTAAGATTGTTGATAAGCAGGGTTTGTTGAGCTTCGGCAATTCCAAGTTCCCAGGGTAAACCTGCGTGTCTTAGTGAGGTGAGGGGAGAAGCTCCCGTACCACCATCAAATCCTGAAATTAAAACAACATCTGCCTTTGCTTTTGCTACACCGGCGGCAATTGTTCCCACGCCAACTTTAGAAACCAGCTTTACATTAATCCTGGCTTCGCGGTTCGCATTTTTAAGGTCAAAAATTAATTGCGCCAAATCCTCTATAGAATAAATATCGTGGTGTGGCGGCGGTGAAATTAATCCTACATAAGGAGTGGAATTTCTTGTTTTTGCAATATCGGGGTTTACTTTTGGACCCGGTAATTGCCCGCCTTCCCCGGGTTTTGCACCCTGGGCCATCTTAATTTGAATTTCTTTAGCGTTACTCAAATAATTAATAGAAACTCCAAATCTTCCTGAAGCAACCTGTTTTATAGCTGAATTTCTCCAGTTGCCATCAAGATCTTTATGAAAACGCTGCGGATCTTCACCACCTTCTCCCGAGTTGCTTTTTCCCTGCATACGATTCATCGCAATAGCAAGGTTCTCGTGCGCTTCTTTACTAATAGAACCAAAAGACATCGCGCCGGTTTTAAATCGTTTTACGATCTCTGTCCATGGTTCTACCTCCTCAATAGGAACCGGATTAAGGTCACGGAATTTAAACATTCCGCGAAGCGTCATTAAACGTTCGCTTTGGTCGTTGATTAATTTTGAATATTCTTCGTAAGCTTTAGTGCTGTTTTGTTTTACCGCTTGTTGTAGTTTAGCCACACTTGCGGGATTAAACATGTGCCTTTCACCGGTTCTTCTCCAGCGATAATCGCCTCCAATTTCCAGATCCAGATCGGTATCTGTTTTCTTTGGAGCAAAAGCATTTTCGAAACGTTTTTGAATTTCTTTTTCTACTTCATACAATCCAATTCCTTCGATTCGAGTTGGTGTATTAGTGAAATACTTATCTACAAATTTTTGGTTTAAGCCAAGAATCTCGAAAATTTGTGCGCCGCGGTAGGAGTGAAGGGTAGAAATACCAATCTTATTCATAATCTTCACAATTCCTTTTCCAATGGCTACATTAAAATTCTCTACAGCAACTTCAGGATCATCAACTTCAATTTCTTTTTCTTCAACCAGGCTGTAAATAATTTCATTCACCATATACGGATTAATGGCGCTGGCACCATAACCAAATAACAACGCGAAATGATGCGGTTCCCGTGGCTCAGCCGATTCTATTACAATTCCGAAGGAAGATCTTCGGTTATGTTTTTTCACGCCGTGATGCACAAAAGAACAAGCCAAAAGTGACGGAATAGGAGCCAGTTTTGGATCGGCATTCCTATCAGTAAGTATAATTACATTACAACCTTTATCTACGGCATCGTTTATTTCGTAAATAATTTCATCCAGTCGTGTTTCCAGTCCGTTAAGACCTTTATTGGCCTCATATAAAATAGAAATTGAAGCGGTTTTAAAATCTGGATGTTCTATGTATTTTATTTTATCTAAATCCTCGTTGGAAATAACAGGATTTTGGATCCTAAGTTTCTTGGATTGTTCAGGAATGATATCAAATAAATTTCGGTCTTCCCCAATAGCTAAACTAATATCGGTGACAATTTCTTCCCTTATTCCATCTAAAGGAGGGTTGGTTACCTGGGCGAATAATTGCTTAAAATAATTAAATAAAAGCTGTGATTTATCTGAAAGAACCGCCAATGGAATATCGGCTCCCATAGAGCCAATAGCTTCTTTTCCCTGGAGCGCCATTGGGCTAATTATGGTTTTGATGTCTTCCTGGGTATAACCAAATAATTTTTGCCGGGTGTTAATATCTATTTTCTCTACCGGGGTTTTGTTACCGGTATAAGGAACTTCAGAAAGATTAAGTAAATTTTCGTCTAACCATTTTCTATAAGGTCTTTCAGAAATAATTTTTTGTTTTACTTCTTCATCGCCTATAATTCGGCCTTCCTGCATATCTACAAGGAACATTCTTCCGGGTTCGAGCCTACCGTGTAGTTCAACATTTTCGGGTTTAACCTCTAAAACACCGGTTTCTGAAGACATGATTACGTAACCATCTTTAGTAAGCGTGTACCTTGAAGGGCGTAATCCGTTTCTGTCTAATAACGCTCCTATATATTTTCCATCGGTAAACGGAATGGAAGCCGGGCCATCCCAGGGTTCCATAATACAAGCGTTGTATTCGTAAAATGCTTTTTTCTCATCAAGCATAGACGGATTTTTCTCCCAGGCTTCAGGGACCATCATCATTATTGCTTCTGGAAGAGATCTTCCTGTTTGTAATAATAATTCCAGCACCATATCCATAGAAGCTGAATCTGATTTACCTTCAGGAACAATAGGAATAACTTCTTTTAGATCTTCGCCAAATTTTTCGCTTTCAAAAAGCTCTTCCCTGGCTTTCATTCGGCTTAAATTTCCGCGTAGCGTATTTATTTCTCCATTATGACACATATATCGGAAAGGTTGTGCCAAATCCCAGGTTGGGAAGGTGTTTGTAGAGAAGCGTTGATGAACCAAAGCAAGTTTGGTAACTACATCTGGTTCGTTTAGATCGCGATAGTAAACGTTAATATCCTGTGGCATCAACAAACCTTTGTAGATAATGGTATTGGTTGATAAACTTGCCAGGTAAAAATATTCTGATTCAGAAAGTTCTGATTTTTCAATACGATGTTCAGCGATTTTTCTCGCAGCAAAAAGTTTTGCATTAAAACTTTCTTCTGAAACATCGTCTCCTTTTCCTATAAAAACCTGTTGTACACTTGGTTCAGAAAGTGAAGCAATGCTTCCCAGGCAGGCTCTGTTTACGGGTACTTCCCGCCAGCCTATAAGATTAAGCCCCTGGCCAATAATCTCTTCTTCAAAAATCTCTCTGCAAATTTTTCGTTGATTCTCAGATTGCGGAAGAAAAACCATTCCTACCGCATATTCTTTAAAATCAGGAAGTTTGAATTCACATGTTTTTTTGAAAAAATCGTGAGGAATTTCTATTAAAATACCGGCGCCATCACCTGTTTTACCATCGGCACTTACCGCACCTCTGTGTTCCAGGCGAATAAGAATATCCAGGGCTTTATGAATTATATCATTAGTTCGTTTGCCTTTTAGATTACATATAAAGCCTGCGCCACAATTATCGTGCTCAAATTCGGGTGAATAGAGCCCCTGTTTTTTTAATTTCATGTCCTTTTCGTCCTTAAGTTATCGTCTCAAAATTACCTAATTAGATAAATATTATGAAGCGTTTCTAACTTAAAGTAAGAAGAAATTCAGTAAAAACAATTAAAATTGTTATAAATGATAATTATGTAATTTGACCCCTTTTCTATTATTGATTCTATAAACATAGCAGGTAGTCTTAGTCCATAAAAAAAGTCCGATTTTAGAAAAACCGGACTTAAATTCAATAATTAACAAGAAAATTAATCTTTAAGGATAGCCCTTGAAATTACAATTTTTTGAATTTCTGAAGTTCCTTCGTATATCTGGGTAATTTTTGCATCGCGCATTAAGCGCTCTACGTGGTATTCTTTTACATAGCCGTTACCGCCGTGTACCTGTACAGCTTCAGTAGAAACATCCATTGCGGTTTTTGAAGCATAAACTTTGGCCATAGCACCGGTAAGGTCGTAATTATTGCCCTGGTCTTTATCCCAGGCAGCCTTCATTACAAGGTGTCTTGATGCTTCAATTGAAGTATACATATCGGCTAGTTTAAAAGCAATTGCCTGGTGATTACAAATTTCGGTACCAAATGCTTTTCGTTGTTTAGAATAATCTAAAGCCAGCTCGTAGGCGCCTGAAGCAATACCTAAAGCCTGGGCTGCAATCCCAATTCTACCACCAGAAAGTGTTTTCATAGCGAATTTAAATCCGAATCCATCTTCGCCAATTCTATTCTCTTTTGGAACTTTTACATCATTAAAATTTAATGAATGCGTATCGCTTCCGCGAATTCCCATTTTTTGTTCTTTGGGTCCAATTTCAAAACCTTCAACTCCTTTTTCTACTATAAAAGCATTAATCCCTTTATGTTTTTTCTCACGATCGGTTTGTGCAATTACAATATAATAGTCGGCTGAATTTCCATTGGTGATCCAGTTTTTTGTTCCGTTCAATAAATAATGGTCTCCTTTATCTATTGCTGTAGTTCGTTGTGAAGTTGCGTCACTTCCGGCTTCGGGTTCAGATAAACAAAAGGCTCCAAGTTTTTCGCCGGTGGTTAATTTAGAAAGATATTTTTCTTTTTGCTCCTGGTTTCCGTAGGTATCAAGGCCCCAGCAAACCAAAGAATTATTAACCGACATCACTACAGAAGCAGAAGCATCTATTTTCGAAATTTCTTCCATGGCAAGAATGTATGAAATGGTATCCATACCGCCGCCGCCAAATTCTGGAGAAGCCATCATGCCAAGAAAACCAAGCTCTCCCATCTTTTTCACCTGCTCTGCGGGAAACTCCTGTTTCTCGTCTCTCTCTATCACACCGGGCAATAATTCGTTTTTGGCAAAATCACGCGCGGCATCGCGAATCATTATATGTTCTTCTGTAAGTTTGAAATCCATATTATTATTTTAATTTAGGAAAATCTAATTTTGGTAGCCAAAGATAAAGTTTTGGTATGTAATTTTCAATTTAGTTTAATTAATTTTACGAATATGAAAAAAGCAAATTATAAAGTTATTGGTGTAATGTCGGGGACATCCTTAGATGGCATCGATTTGGTCTATGTGAATTTCGATCTTAAAAACTCCTGGAGTTATAAGATTTTGAAGGCTGAAACCATTCCTTACCCGTTAAATTGGCAGGAAACTTTAGCGGCCGCTATTAATTATTCTGAAGAACGCTTAGAAGAGCTTAACAAAAAATACACGAATTTTCTCGCCGGAATTATTTCCCGGTTTATTGAAAATCATCACATTAAAGATATTGATGCGGTTTGTAGCCACGGGCATACCATTAAACATGAGCCTGAAAATAATTACACCTTGCAAATTGGGAATTTACCAGAAATCGCTTACCTATCTGGACAAACCGTAATTTGCGATTTTAGAGTTCAGGATGTAGAGTTTGGCGGGCAGGGTGCTCCATTAGTGCCAATTGGCGATCAATTGCTTTTTTCAGATTATAAATATTGTTTGAATTTAGGCGGATTCGCAAATATTTCTACCGACAAAAGTGGGGAACGTTTGGCTTATGATATTTGTGCCGTAAATACCGTTTTGAATTATTACGCTCAAAAATTAGGAAAAGAATTTGACGAAGGTGGAAAACTGGCGGCGGCTGGCAATTTGAATGAGGACTTGCTTAAGAAGCTTAATAAGCTTGCATTTTATGCGCAAAAACCACCAAAATCCTTAGGAATAGAATGGGTGAAGTCTGAAGTTTTCCCTGTTTTGGAAAAACACGAAGAAAACCTCCAGGATATTCTTCATACTTATACTGTTCACGTGGCTAAGCAAATTGCAAAAACCCTGGATAACGATCCCAATTCAAAAGTTTTTATGACCGGCGGTGGGACTTTTAATAATTTTTTAATCAGGCTTTTAAAAAATGAGTCTAAATGTCATTTCACGATTCCTTCAGATGAAATTATTAATTATAAAGAAGCTTTAATTTTTGGACTGCTTGGCGTTTTAAAGCTTCGGGATGAGGTAAATGTATTAAAATCGGTCACCGGGGCTAAAAAAGACCATTCTTCCGGAGTAATTTATGAGATCTAAACTTTTTGCTGAAAAATTAAAAATATACTACTTAGTTTATATATTTGCGAAAAATTAGAGTATAAATGAAGGAATTATTAAAATTATACGAAAATAAAGAACCCGAAATCGTTTTCAACTGGAAAGATTCTGAAACCGAAGCCGAAGGTTGGGCGGTAATAAATTCTCTACGCGGTGGTGCTGCCGGTGGAGGTACAAGAATGCGTGTAGGATTAGATCAAAATGAAGTGCTTTCACTAGCCAAAACTATGGAAGTGAAATTCACCGTTTCCGGACCTCCAATTGGTGGCGCTAAATCGGGTATAAATTTCGATCCTAATGATCCTCGAAAAAAAGGCGTTTTAGAGCGTTGGTATAAAGCGGTTTCTCCATTGTTGAAGAGTTACTATGGTACCGGTGGCGATCTAAATGTAGATGAAATAAATGAAGTAATTCCTATTACTGAAGACTGTGGTGTATGGCACCCGCAAGAAGGTGTATTTAACGGGCACTTTAAACCCAGTGAAGCCGATAAAATTAATAGAATTGGCCAGTTACGCCAGGGAGTTATTAAAGTTTTAGAAAACACTCGATTTTCACCAGATGTTACCCGTAAATATACGGTTGCCGATATGATTACCGGTTACGGCGTAGCCGAATCGGTTAAACATTATTACGATATTTATGGTGGCGATGTAACCGAGAAAAAGGCAATTGTTCAGGGCTTTGGAAATGTTGGTTCTGCCGCAGCTTATTACCTTTCGCAAATGGGTGTTAGGATTGTTGGAATAATAGATCGCGTTGGCGGTTTAATTAACGAAGACGGATTTACTTTTGAAGAAATTAAAGAGCTTTTTCTTAACAAGGAAGGGAATACAATTAAACACGATAATTTAATTCCTTTTGAAGAAATTAATGAAAAGATTTGGGAGCTTGATGCGGAGATCTTTGCACCTTGTGCCGCTTCCCGATTAATTACCCAGGATCAAATTAATAATTTGATAGAAAGAAAGTTAGAGGTAATTACAAGTGGAGCCAACGTTCCTTTTGCTGATAAAGAAATTTTCTTCGGTTCGATTATGGAATCTACCGACGAGAAAGTCAGCTTAATCCCTGATTTTATTGCAAACTGTGGAATGGCGAGAGTTTTCGCTTATTTTATGGAAAGAAGAGTACAAATGACAGATGAGTCTATTTTTAATGATACTTCTATGACCATTAAAAATGCCATCCAGAATACTTACGATAACAATAGTAGTAAAACCAATATCAGCAAAACAGCTTTTGAAGTAGCGCTGAAGCAATTGGTATAAGTTTTTGATTAATCTTGTAATTTTAGTTGATTGAGATTATTTCTGAAGATCCCGCTTTTGAGCGGGATTTTTTTATGAATAAAATCATTTAAAATGCGCTTTAAAAAATAAAAAACTGCCATTTGAGACAAAGCGGTTTGCACTGCTGATTATTTTACTAAATTTGATTTACAATTAAATCTGGTTTATCACGTTACATTAAAAACCCTAATAGAAACCTATGCTATACTTTTTTCAGCAGGACGGCGTTGCCGAAGCCGCCCAGGAGGCAGAACCGGTAGTGGAAGAAAAAACCCTGTCTTTATTCGATTTAATGCTTAGTGGAGGCCTTGGAGGCCAAATCATCATCCTTATTCTTTTTATCCTGTTGTTTGCGGCAGTTTATATTTACTTCGAGAGGCTGTTTGCGATAAAGTCGGCCAGCCAGGTAGATAAAAATTTTATGCTTCAAATAAAGGATAACGTTTTAAACGGAAATATAGAATCGGCTAAAATGCGCTGTGCACAAAGTGATTCTCCAGTGGCCAGGTTAACCGAAAAAGGAATTTCCCGAATTGGAAGTCCGTTAGAAGATATTAATACCGCCATAGAAAATGCAGGTCGCTTAGAAGTTTACAAACTGGAGAAGAATGTAAGTATTTTGGCTACTATTGCAGGTGCAGCTCCAATGATTGGTTTCCTTGGAACAGTTATAGGTATGGTAATTGCATTTCATGAATTGGCAACAAGTAGTGGACAGGCACAAATGGGAGCACTCGCTGAGGGTATTTATACCGCGATGACCACAACCGTTGCCGGACTTATTGTGGGTATTATCGCTTATATAGGTTATAACCACTTAGTGGTGAAAACCGATAAAGTTGTACACCAAATGGAAGCTACCGCAGTAGATTTCCTTGACCTGTTAAACGAGCCCGCTTAATATGAATTTAAGAGGAAGAAATAAAGTAAGCCCCGAGTTCAGTATGAGCTCAATGACAGATATTGTATTCCTGTTGTTGATCTTTTTTATGCTCACCTCGCCGGTAATTACTCCAGAAGCCTTAGACCTAATACTTCCAAAGGCTAAAGGAAAAACAACCAGTGTTCAAAATGTAGCGGTAAGCATCACTAAAGACCTTCAGTTCTATGTAGACGATGAACGTATTTCACAGTCGGCATTAGAAAGTACTTTAAAAACCAAACTGGCAGGCGAAGAAAAGCCAACCATTATTTTAAGAGCAGAAGAAGGTGTGCCAATAGAAAAGGCAGTAAATGTTATGGATATCGCAAACCGAAATAGTTATAAAATCGTTCTGGCGGTTAAACCCGAATAAATCTAATCATGTTAGAAACCAAACACGAAAAAAAATCTTTTACCATCACGGTTATCTTACACGTGCTGTTAATTGCATTGCTATTTCTGTTAGGCTTTAAATATTTAGATCCCCCACCAGAGAGTGGTATTGCTATAAATTTTGGAACTTCTGAAGTTGGTTCAGGAGAAGAGCAACCTACCGAGCCGGTACAATCTGCTCCTCAGCAAACTACCGTTCCTGAAACTCAAACGCAGCCAGAACCGGTTGTGGAAGAAGAAGTGGTGACACAGCAAATTGAAGAAGCTCCGGTAATTCAGGAAAAGCAAAAGCCAAAGCCAGTAGTTGAGAAGAAACCGGAAAAGCCTGTAGAACAACCACCGGCTAAAAAGCCAGAACCCAAACCAGACCAATCTACTACCGATGCTATGAGTAGTATTTTAAACGATCCCGAAAGATCGGGAACCGAAAGTGGTGGAGAAGGTAACGATAATAAGGCCGGCGATAAAGGCGATCCAGATGGTGATCCTAACGCGAGTTCCTATTATGGTAGTGGCTCTGGCCTGGATGGTGATGGTAATTATCGCTTAGGTGGAAGACGGGCAATAAATAAAGAAAAATTTGTACAGGATTGTAATGAATCCGGGATAGTGGTAGTGCGTATAGAAGTTAACCAAAACGGGCAGGTTATTAATGCCACGCCGGGTGTAAAAGGGACAACTAACAGTGCGTCCTGTCTTACAGATCCTGCAAGAAGAGCTGCAATGGCTACTCGCTTTAATAGCGATAACAACGCACCTTCGCGCCAGGTGGGCACAATTATTTATAACTTCAAACTTTCTGAATAAGTGGAAGCATATACCAAAACTGTTGAATGGATGTTTCAGCAGTTGCCTATGTATCAAAGAGTAGGAGCACAGGCATTTAAGAAAGATCTTTCCCGCACCATTAAACTTGCCAAACATTTAGGTAATCCTCATCAAAAATTCCAATCGGTTCATATTGCAGGAACTAACGGGAAAGGTTCTACAAGCCATATGTTAGCTTCGGTTTTACAGGAATCTGGCTATAAAGTGGGTTTATACACATCTCCGCATTTAAAAGATTTTAGAGAGCGCATTAAGGTAAACGGAAAATTTATTCCGAAGAAAAATGTTGTTGGATTCATCAATGAGAACAGAGATTTTTTAACTGAAAATGAACTTTCCTTTTTTGAAATGACCGTAGGGATGGCATTTGATCATTTTGCAAGGGAAAAGGTAGATATTGCTGTAATTGAAGTAGGCCTGGGTGGTCGTTTAGATTCTACTAATATAATTACTCCTGAAGTCTCGGTAATCACTAATATAGGCTTAGATCATACTGCGTTCCTGGGAGACACCTTAGCCAAAATTGCTTCAGAAAAAGCCGGAATTATAAAAGATAATATTCCTGTAGTTATTGGTGAAAAACAAAAAGAAACTACAGATATTTTTACTGAAAAGGCTAAGCAACATCACTCAGAAATTTATTTTGCTGAAGATTTAAAATTCGATAAATATCATACTGATCTTAAGGGCGATTATCAAAACAAGAATATAAAAAGTGTACTGGGAGCGGTAAAAGTATTACGTAAAAAAGGCTGGGAAATTCCCGAAGATGGTCTAAGAAACGGACTTAATAGTGTGAAATTGCATACTTCCTTGCAGGGGCGTTGGGATATATTAAAGGAAAAACCAAAAGTGATTTGTGATACTGCACATAATACCGAAGGTTTAAGCCTGGTTTTTAAACAGCTTAAAAAAGAAAAGTTTCAACACTTACATATTGTATTGGGTGTGGTAAACGATAAAGATTTGGATAAAATTCTTCCATTATTTCCTACATCGGCGATTTATTATTTTTCAAAACCTGATGTTCCTAGAGGATTGGAAACGGAAATATTGCAACAAAAAGCTGCTAAATTTGGGCTGGAAGGAAGCTTATTTAATTCGGTTTCAGAAGCCTACGAAGCTGCGCTGGAAACGGCCTTAGATGAAGATCTGGTGTTTGTTGGAGGAAGCACTTTTACCGTTGCAGAAATAATTTAATTTTTTTGAAATTTTTCTTGGTGTAGATTAAAAACTAATCTATATTTGCATCCGCATTCAGGAATAGGGCGCGTAGCTCAGTTGGTTCAGAGCACTTGGTTTACACCCAAGGGGTCAGGGGTTCGAATCCCTTCGCGCCCACAGAATTAAAAAGGCTTCTATAAAAGGAAGCCTTTTTTTAGCTTATTGAAAGCTTTAGTTTTATTGATATTTAGGGCGCGTAGCTCAGTTGGTTCAGAGCACTTGGTTTACACCCAAGGGGTCAGGGGTTCGAATCCCTTCGCGCCCACAAGAATTTAAGATTTCCAAAATTTGGAAATCTTTTTTATTTTTACAGAAAGTTAGCTCAGTTAGTTCAGAGCATCCCGATTTTACATCGGGAGGGTCAGGAATCCAAATCCCTTCGCGCCCCCTTTTATTCCCAAAACCCAAAGTTTATCTTTTTTAGGGATTTTTTTATGCCGAAATTTTATGGGATCAAGCTTAATTGTTGTGTTTAGGCAAAAATTGTAGTTAAAATATTTAAGAAGAAACCTCACGAGGTTTTCTTAGGCTTGCGTTTTTTCTTCAGCTTCAATATAATTAGCAAGATATTGCGCGTCTTTTTTAATTCCACCTAAAGTTGCCGAGCCTCGTGTATGCAGCCAGGGAAGACCTATAAAGTATAGTCCTTTAATATTACTAATACCGCGATTATGTTTTGGGTAGCCGTCTTTAGAGAGTTCCAGGCCTTCTATCCAACTGAAATTTGGTCGGTAACCGGTGGCCCAGACGATATTTTTTAGCCCTTCGATTCTTCGATTTTTAGTAATTATAATTTCGCCTTTTGCATCTTTTGTTTTTCCAACAGGAATAACGTTCTCTCGTTTTAGAATACCTTTTACATCGGTCCCAATAATAGGTTGCTTAGACTCACTCAACTTTTTCCCTAACCAGGTATTTCGGCTAAAACTTAGAAAACCAATTTTTGTGAACCACCACCATAATGTTTTTCCTAAAATTTCTTGTGGAAGTACTCGAACGTTGGTGGCGCCAGAAAAATAAGTGGTTCTGTTAGTTTGAGAGATTTCATCTAAGATTTGAAATCCCGAATCTCCTGCCCCTACAACCATTGCTGGACCTTCTTGTAATTGACCGGGATTTTTATAATAATTACTATGAATCTGGAAAATAGCTGTTGATATTTTCTTAGAAAAAGATGGCGTGTATGGAATATGAAACGGCCCTGTAGCAATCACTACATTTTTACAATGTATCTCGCCGTTTTGATGCTTCAGAATAAAATAATCTTCTCTTTGCGAAATATGCTCTATTAATGTATTTAACCTAATTTTAATATCAAATTCGGCTACATAATTTTTAAAATATTCAGCAACATCTTTTTTTGTTGGGTAATAACCTTTTTCGGCAGGGAACTCCATTCCCGGAAGCTTGTTAAATTCTGAAGGTGTAAAAAGTTTAAGGGAATCCCAACGGTTTAACCAGGAAGCACCAACTTCCTTTTCCTTATCTACCACAACATAATCCTTACCCATTTTATTAAGGTAATAAGCCATTGAAAGTCCGGCCTGTGCACCGCCAACAATTACAAAATCCAGCATCGATTTTAATTTTAATCAAAGATAGGTTTTAATTTCTGCCCTTTAAATCTTACAGAATCGCTTAGAATTATTAATTTTAAATGAAATTAAGTTTATGGAAAGAAAGATAAGGCCTTACGTTTTGGCCGAAACCAATTGGAAACATATTAAAAACGAAGATTTTAGCATAGCTGTTTTGCCCTGGGGAGCTACCGAAGCACATAATTATCATCTGCCGTATGCTACCGATAATATTCTTGCCGAAGAAGCTGCAATAAACTCAGCCCACAAAGCCTGGGAAAAAAATGCAAAAGCCGTAGTTCTACCTACCATTCCGTTTGGAGTTAATACCGGCCAAATGGATGTGAAATTATGTATGAATCTTAATCCCAGTACCCAATACGCTATTTTAAAAGATGTAGCGCAGGTTTTAGAAAAACATAATATCAATAAACTGGTGATTTTAAACGCCCACGGCGGTAATAATTTTAAACAACTAATCAGGGAATTAAGTCTTGAATTTCCAGATATCTTTGCCTGTGCGGTAAACTGGTGGCAGGTTACAGATGCAAAACCTTATTTTGAAGAGCCTGGTGATCACGCCGGAGAATTGGAAACCGCGGCTGTTATGCATTTGCGGCCTGAGTTAGTCTTACCTTTAGAAGAAGCGGGAGACGGCAGCGCCAAAACTTTTAAGATTAAAGCTTTAAAAGAAGGTTGGGCGAGTGCACAACGGGAATGGACTCAAGTTACCGAAGATACAGGGGTAGGAAATCCTAAAGATGCAACTGCTGAAAAAGGAAAGATTTTCTTTGAAAAAGCAACCGATATGATTGGCGAATTCTTCGTAGACTTACACGAAGCCGACCTGAAAGATATGTATCAATAAACCAGAGATGCTCAAAGCTTTAGCTTATATTTTTGGATTTTTACTTTTAGGTGAGTTAATCACCTATTTTTTTGAAATCCCAATCGCCGGCAATATCCTGGGAATGTTTCTTATTTTCCTGGCTTTACGGTTAAAAATCATAAAGCTTCAGAATGTGAAACCGGCCTCAGATAAGCTTATAAAATACCTGGTGTTATTCTTTATTCCTTATGGGGTTGGCTTAATGGTGTATTTTGAGATTATCGCCGATTACTGGTTACCCATTTCAGTAGCTGTAATTGCCAGCACCGTAATCACTCTTTATATTTCAGCAATAATTATTGAAAAATTCGGGAAATAATGCAAGAATTTTTTCAATTACCAATATTTGGTGTTTTTATAAGTCTAATCGCTTTTGCGGGTGCACGTAAACTTCAGAAAAAATTTAATTACGCGCTACTGACTCCAGTTTTGGTAGCCATTGTTTTTATTATTTGTTTTCTGTTGATTTTCAATATTGATTTTGAAGATTATAATCGCGGCGGAAAATTTATTAGTTTCTTCCTGGGACCATCGGTAGTGGCGCTTGGTGTGTTTTTTTATGAAAAATATGAAGAAGTAAAACAGAATTTAAAAGTGTTCTTGCTTTCGGTAGCCGTTGGTGGAATAAGCGGAGTTTTAACTGTAATCATTTTTCTTCTACTTTTAAAAGTCCCTGATTTTATAATTGAATCGTTGGCGGCAAAATCGGTTACTACGCCAATTGCTATTGAGATCACCAAACTTACCAATGGAATTCCAGAGATTACCGCCGGACTTGTAATTGCCGTGGGAATTTTTGGAAACGCTTTTGGACCATTTATTCTGAAGAAATTAAGAATAAAAAGCAAAATTGCTATTGGTACTGCTTTAGGTACAGCTGCCCACGGAATTGGCACCGCCCGGGCCTTTGAAGAGAGCAAACTCGCCGGGGTTTACAGTGGGTTGGCTATGTGTGTAAATGGGATTATCACCGCGCTTATTACTCCGTATTTACTTCAGTTATTCCTTGGGAGTTTCACCTGATTCGTTTTTGTTTTGTTCTGTTTTTCGTTTAAAATATTCAATAATTGAAGGAGCAGTAAAACCGTGAACCACTATAGAAATTAGAATAATATATGCGGTAATAGAATAGAGTTCATTTTTATGTTCAAAACCTTCAAATTCAACGAAAGCCCAGGCGAGATAAAATACGGAGCCAATTCCCTTAATTCCCAGGAAACTAATGGCAAGTTTATTCTTAAAACTGTCTCTAATCCCCGTCATACTTATAATTCCTGCCAGGGGCCTAATAATTAAAACAAAAGCAAAAGCGAATACAATTCCACGCCAATCGGTAAGGCTTAACATTCCATTCATAATGGAGCCACCAAAAAGAATAATCCAAACCACGAGTAAAATGCGTTCTATTTCGTGAACAAAATCGTGCATTTTTGTCTTGTAATCTCCGCTAACTTTTTCAAAATGTCTTAGGCTTAAACCGGTAAAGAAAACAGCAAGAAAACCATACCCATGCAGGAGCTCTGCTGCGCCATAACTAAAAAGGGTAAGAGAGAGTGCAAGAAAACCGTCAAATGTTTTTATACCCGTGTATTTATGTACCCTGTCCAGTATAAACCCAATAGCCTGTCCTATTGCAAAACCTATTAAAGTGCCAATAATTATTTTTAGAAAGAACTTATCTAGCATCCAATCGGTAAAATCAAAAGCCGCCCAACCTCCGGCTTGTGCAACCAATACAGCCATATAAGTGAAAGGAAAAGCGAGACCGTCGTTTAAACCGGCTTCTGCAGTAAGTGCAAATCTAATTTTGCCTTTATATTCTTTTTCTCTTTCGGGATCATCAAGTTGAGTTTCAGCGGCTAAAACAGGATCGGTAGGAGCAAGTACTGCCGCAAGTAATAAAGAGGAAGGAACACTAAGAAATAGGAAATTTTGTCCCAGGAAATATGCCGAAATCATACACAGGGGCATAGTTAGAAATACGAGTAACAAAGGTCTTTTCCAGGCTTTAAAACTATAATTATTTCCAATTTTTAAACCAGCGCCCATTAGGGAAATAATCACTATCATTTCAGAAAAATACATGAGTCCCTCATCTGCCCATAAGGGATCTGGCCATCCAATAGGTAATCCTAATCCCACTAAAAGAAAGCCAATGAGTAGTAAAATTATAGGACCGCTAACCTTTATTTTTTTTGAAATTGAAGGCAGCCAGGCCATGATAAGGGTGGTGAAACCAATTCCCGCTAAGATCCAGTAATGTTCTTTCATATAATTATAAAAATAGCTGAATTTAATTGATCTTGTTGAAAGCCTATTAAATTTTTACAAAAGTCTAACAGTTTAAATAAGATGAATTATTAGTTATTCAGCTGATATTTATCATATTAAAATCTTTTTATACAGGTTAACTTTGAGAGAATAACCAAGGCCTGTAAAAGATGGATACTTCCTTATTTCTCGCTAAATTCTGGGGTTGGTACCTTTTAATTTTCTTCTTTGTACTAAGCTTCAACCCTAAAAGAATAAAACAAATTTTTGAAGATTTAAAAGATCAAAAATTTGTGATATTGGCTGCCTTTGCTGCTATAATTATAGGTTTACTCAACATTTTATTTCACAATATCTGGGAACTAAGTTGGAAGTTTATAATAACCGCCCTGGGTTGGACCTCCCTTTTTATAGGTCTTGGCCTCTTTGTTTTTCCTGAATCTACTACGCGCAAACTTGCTGTATTAAATTTCAAATTTGTACAGACAATTTATGTACTGCTTTTCCTATTGGGAATTTTCCTACTCAATATGGGTTATGAACTCGTGTTACAATAAAAATTAAGCTTATGAAATTCATTAAAAAATTTAGAGAGATATCTATAAAAGATGTCACAAAGGTTGGCGGGAAAAATGCTTCTCTGGGCGAAATGTATAACGAATTATCTTCTGAAGGTGTTCTGGTGCCAGATGGTTTCGCTACCACTTCAGAAGGTTTTTGGGCCTTTTTAAAGTCGAATAATATTGAAGAAGACATAAAAAGTTTATTGAAAAGACTTGATAGGAAGAATTATGAGAACCTTAGCAGTATTGGCTCTGAAGCCAGGGAGCTGATTTTAAGGGGAGAATTTTCCATAGATTTTTCCGAAGAAATTGTTGCCGCATATAACGATTTGGGAAAAGGAGAAAACATCCAGGTGGCCGTGAGAAGTAGTGCCACGGCCGAAGATTTACCGGGTGCGAGTTTTGCCGGCCAGCATGACACCTTTTTAAATATTAAAGGAAACGAAGCATTGCTTGAGGCGGTTAAGAAATGTTTTGCTTCCCTTTATACCAATAGGGCTATTAAATACAGAGAAGACCAGGGCTTTTTGCATCACGAAATAGCACTTTCGGTAGGTGTACAAAAGATGGTTCGATCTGATATTAGTTGCTCGGGGATTGGTTTTAGCCTCGAACCCGAATCTGGTTTCAGAAATATTATTCATTTATCCGGTGTTTGGGGATTAGGTGAAAATATTGTGCAGGGATTGGTGAATCCAGACGAATTTGATGTTTTTAAACCAACTATTGATAAAGCTGAAAATCCGATTATTCAGAAAAAACTGGGGCACAAAGAACTTTCTATGGTTTATGCCGAATCCAGCGGCCATTCTTCAACAGTGAACATTGAAACTCCGCTCGAAAAACAGGATAGTTTTGTTTTAAGTGATGATGAGGTAATTAAACTTTCCCGATGGATTTTACTTATCGAAAAGCATTATAACCGCCCAATGGATGTGGAGTGGGCAAAAGACGGTTTAACCAACGAACTTTTTATTACCCAGGCCCGCCCCGAAACGGTACATAAGGATGAAGATAAACGCCTTTATATTGAATATCACCTAAAGCAAAAAGGCGAAATTTTAACTAGCGGAAGCGCTATTGGTTCCAGCATCGCCACCGGTAAAGCGCGATTTTTGAAGTCACCTGAAGAAGGACATAAGTTAAATCCCGGGGAGATTCTTATTACCAATAACACCAGCCCAGACTGGGATCCGCTATTAAAATTGGCAGCTGCAGTTGTAACCGATAGAGGCGGAAGAACCAGTCATGCGGCAATTGTAGCCCGCGAACTTGGTGTGCCGGCCATAGTGGGTACAAACGATGCTACTACAAAAATTAAAGACGGGGAAATGATTACCGTTTCCTGTGAAGGCAAAACCGGTTTTATTTATAAAGGTGCCCTGGAGTTTGATACCAGGGAAATTGATTTTGGAAAAATTTCACTTCCAAAAACCGAAGCTAAATTCATTCTATCAGATCCAGACCGGGCCTTTCAACTTTCTTTTTATCCAAATACAGGAATTGGATTATTACGAATGGAATTTATAATTACCCATAAAATAAAAATTCACCCAATGGCTTTGGTAAAATATGATGAGGTTAAAGAAAAAGCTGCAAAAAAAACCATAGACGAACTTACCTGGCAATATAAAAATAAAAGTGATTTTTTTGTTGAAGAATTATCCCGCGGAATAGCCGTAATGGCGGCCGCATTTCACCCAAAAGAAGTAATTGTTAGGCTTAGCGATTTTAAAAGTAACGAATATGCAAACCTAATTGGAGGCCGTCAATTTGAACCTTTAGAAGAAAATCCTATGCTTGGTTTTAGAGGCGCTGCGCGTTACCCTCATCCTAACTATAAAGAAGCTTTTGAGCTTGAGTGCAAAGCTATTAAAAGAGTTAGGGAAGAAATGGGTCTTGATAATTTAAAAGTGATGATTCCTTTTTGCAGAACGATTGAAGAAGCAAAATCCGTAATAAAGCTTATGAAAAAATTCGGTTTGGAGCGCGGAAAGAATTCTCTTGAAATCTATATGATGGTAGAAATTCCCTCTAACGTAATTCTCCTTGAAGAATTTGCAGAACATTTTGACGGATTTTCCATAGGATCTAACGATCTCACACAACTCACGCTGGGTGTTGATCGCGATTCAGAATTAATGGTAAGTGTTTTTGATGAAAATAATGCTGCTGCTAAAGAAATGGTTTCCAAAGCGATACAAAAAGCCAGGAAAGTCGGGAAGAAAATAGGACTTTGCGGGCAGGCGCCCAGTGATTTCCCCGAATTCGCTTCATTTCTGGTAAAAGAACAAATAGATAGTATTTCGTTTAATCCTGATGCACTTTTAAAAGGAATAGAGAATATTAATAAGGCCGAGGCCGGGCAGTAAACAACTTCGGGGGCAGGCTCAGGAAGCATTGATATTGGAAAATATAATCTGATTTCGAGGCAATCCCCGGAATATTTAATTTCGATTATCGAGTAAAATACTAAGAAATGTCTAAAGATCTGCACACGCTCGCTGTTGAAAAAATCTTGTCGGAATTTAATGTAGATCCCAATAAAGGATTAGATAGTTCTGAAGTTAAATCAAGATTAGAAAAACACGGAGCTAATCGATTAAAAGAATCGAAATCTAAAAATATCGGACTCATATTTTTAGAGCAATTTCTTGATCCTATAATTTATATTCTGGCTGCCGCGATGGCATTGGCTTATTTCTTTGGCGAATGGCTGGAAGGCACGGCGGTTTTAATTTTGATCCTTATTACTGCGCTTATTGGATTTTTTATGGAATGGCAGGCGCTTCGCTCAGTAGAAGCTCTGCAGAAAATGGTAGAAACTCAGGCCAATGTTTTGCGTAGTGGTAAGGAAGAGCAAATTAAGGCGGCAGGATTGGTTCCCGGTGATATTGTAATTCTGGAGAGTGGCGATGTTATTCCTGCCGATTGCCGAATGCTGAAAACCGAAAGTTTTGCGGTAAAAGAAGCTATTCTCACCGGGGAAAGTAATCAGATAGAAAAAAATATTGAAGCAATTCCCGAAAAAGTTCCTCTGGCCAATCGTAAAAATATGTTGTATAAAGGTACGATTGCGGTTAGGGGAAAAGCAAAGGCCATTGTAATAGCAACAGGGATTAATACCGAAATTGGCCGTATTAGCGAACTCACCAGTAGTGCTAAAAAGCAAAGTACGCCTTTAGAAAAAAAGTTGAAAAAATTAAGCAGATGGCTTATATGGCTCACGTTAATTCTAGCTATGCTAATTGTAATAACCGGCTACTTCCAGGGCAAAGATTTAATGTTGATGATAAAAACCGGAATTGCCTTAGCGGTAGCAGCAATTCCTGAAGGTTTGCCCATTGTGGCCACCATAGCTCTTGCAAGGGGAATGCTTCGACTTTCTAAAAAGAATGTAGTGATTAAAAAATTGGAGGCGGTTCAAACTTTAGGCGAAACCGGGATAATTTGCACCGATAAAACTGGCACACTTACCGAAAATAAAATGAGCGTTCACCATTTAATGTTGGGCACTTTAGATTTTCCGGCAACCGAAGCTGCAAATTTCAAAACAGATCCTGCTTTTGAAAAACTGATACAAATTGGTAGCCTCTGTAATAATTCAAAATTAAAAGATAATAAATTCACTGGAGATGCCGTGGAGATCGCGTTAGTTGAATTTGTTGCCGAGATGGGATTTGATTATAAAAAACTTCAGCAAAAATATCCGAAAATACAGGAGGTTCCTTTTGATGCTGAAATCAAAAAAATGGCCACTTTACATAATTTTGAAAGCAAATATTTAATTTGTGTGAAAGGAGCTTTGGAGGCTTTGCTTGATTCCTGTGATTTCATTTTAACCAAAGATGGGGCAAAGAAATTTCTGGATAAAGAGGAATGGCAAAAACAGTCAAAATTAATTGCAGCCGAAGGTATGCGTGTTCTGGCTTTTGCTTTTAAACAAACTGATGCAAAGCCAGATTATGAAGATTTAATGAATAATCTCACCTTCGTGGGAATTTTAGGATTTTTAGATCCGCCGCGAAAGGATATTAAACAAGCAATTGAAACTTATAAAAACGCGGGAATACGGGTGGTAATGGTAACCGGCGACCATCCTGATACTGCTAGAAAAATAGGAGAGGAAATTGGGTTAATAGCTGAAGACGCCCCTGAAGAAATGGTTGTACATGGTGCCGATCTCGAAGAAATAGGCAGTTTACCTGAAGATAAACAAATGACCTTGATGCGGGCGGGAATTTTTGCAAGAATGGTTCCCGGCCAAAAATTAGATTTAGTAGAATTTTATCAAAAAAATAAAGCGATTGTGGGAATGCTGGGAGATGGGGTAAACGATGCCCCGGCCCTTAAAAAAGCAGATATCGGCATTGCCATGGGAATTAGAGGAACCGAGGCTGCCAAGGAAGTTGCCGATGTGATCCTGATGGACGATAAATTCACCTCTACCGAGCTTGCCATAAGACAGGGACGTACCATTTTTGAAAATATCAGGCAATTTGTGATTTTTTTACTTTCGTGTAACCTGGCAGAGATAATCTCGGTAGCCCTGGCATCCTTTAGTAACTTGCCCATGCCCTTACTTCCGCTCCAAATACTTTTTCTAAACCTGGTAACCGATGTTTTCCCGGCATTAGCGCTGGGTGTGGGTAAAGGAGATCCAAACATTATGAAAGATCCTCCCAGGGATCCGCAGGAGCCAATACTTACTAAAAAACTCTGGACCGCTACAGTTTTATATGGTTTAAGTATTACAGCGGCGGTAATTGGCGTTGTGGCCTACACACATTTTAAAATGGGTCTAAGTGCTATTATGGTAAATAATATTGCTTTTTATACCCTTATTTTAGGTCAGTTACTGAATGTCTTTAATCTACCCGGACGAAAAATATCTTTCCTGAAAAATGAAGTTACCACCAACCCGTGGGTTTGGGGAGCATTGGTTTTTTCGGTTTTAACTATGGTGCTGGTTTATCATATTCCTTTAATGTCAGAAGCTCTATCACTGGTACCACTTTCAGCGAATCACTTTATAATTATCGTGGTTTTTGGGTTTGCTTCATTAGTGTTATCCCAAATTTTAAAGTTCCTGAAATTGGCGAATTAAACTTACCTGCGACTGACGAAAATCATACTTTTTTAGATCGTATTATATTAATTTCAATGTATTATAAAACTATTAATTATGGAAAGTATAAGGAAAAGGCCAAAAGGCGATTTTATTGCCGAAGCCAATATGGAGCAGCTCTATACGCTCACTAAACACTGGAATTCAGATTTACATTTTTTCAGGGACGATCTCACTTTTCTACATAAACTTTTAGATAGCTATTTTATATGGATAGATAAAGATGAAAATTATAAGGTGGCCTCAAATATGAAGAATGAACTTCTAAAATTAAAAGAACGTTGCCAGGATCTATTGGAGAAAACCGATAAGCATAGGCAGCAAATAGGGAAAATGATTCTTGAAAAAATGGAAGATTCCAGGGTTTTTAGAATGGAACACGAACATTTGGAAGATGAAATCGCAAGTTTTGTAAAAGCCTTCAGGTTAAACAGGTTAGAAGTTTTTAAGATTACAGAGTATATAAAAGATACCGACAAGCGGCCTGAATACTCATAAATTGATCGTTAAGATTTGGTCTAATTGAATCCAAAGTGACCTTTATCATATTTAATAAGAAACCTTAAACCTAATTTTGAACTAACAATTAAAACCTACTACCATGTTCATCAATATTCAATTTATAAAAACAAAAGGAAGTCAGAATTTAACTCAATTTGTATCAGAACACTTAGATAAATTATCAGAAAAATATGAATGGCTTATTAGAGCCGAAGTTTATTTTAAAGAAGAAAATGACCCAACGGGAAGATCAAAAATTTGTGAGATCGAGCTTAGTGCTCCCGGCCCCAGGATTTTTGCTTCCTCTACAGAAGAAAGTTTTGAATTAGCCATCAAAAAAACCATCTTCGAACTTGACCAGCAGCTCAAGAAAAGAAAGGCTGTTTTTGTAGCACATTAAGATGCTTGCAGAGGCTGTTTAAAAATAACAGGTTTTACATCTCATTTTGTTTAGCCCAAATTTACCAGACTTTAGTTAAACCATTTTTAAACAGCCTCTTTTTTAAAATATCAATTCCCTAAATTCCCAGGCTTTATAGCTGAAGAAAATTAAAAATCCTACCGCTACTACCAACTCCATAAATGTAGAAGCAAGAAGACCAATAAAAGATCCGTAGGCTGCCCGTAAAGCCGATTTAGAATCAGATTTATTAATAATTTCCCCAATAAAGGCTCCTGCAAAAGCTCCTATTATTATTCCCAGCGGGATTGGAACAAAAATCCCGATTACCAATCCAATAGTAGCGCCCCACATTCCGGCTGTACTTCCGCCGTATTTTTTTGTTCCCATTGCCGGAATAATAAGTTGAAGGGCATAAATTATGGCAGCGAGGACAAAAGCGATGCCTAAAACCCAATAATTTATAGGGACAGACGGTGCTAAATAAAGAAGCAATAATCCCACCCAACTAAGCGGTACACCGGGCAAAACCGGTAAAAAACTTCCCAGAATTCCAAGGATCATTAAAACCGCTCCAACTCCAAATAATATTAGATCCATAGTCTTTTAAATGTTTTGATTATCAAATATAATTTAATTCCGAAGAAGTTTTTAACTAAATTATTAGGTTAAACTAAAATGTTAGTTTATATTAGCAGTGTTGAACTTGAATTTTACGACATCCTGAACTTGTTTCAGAGCCTGCTCCGAATAGATTCGGAGATCTAGTTTCAATTAATCCTGGAATCCCGAGTTAATTCGGGATAAAGTCTGAAATAAATTCAGCTTGACGTGGAAGAAGAATTAAAGGTTTGGATATAGATTCGACCTGCGTGGGAATGACAAATGAATATAATAAGAGATTTCCGCCTGCGCGGAAATGACAAACATTAATTATGAAACAACTAACCAAAGCCGAAGAAGAGATTATGCAAATTCTCTGGAAACTGGAGAAAGCCAATGTCGCTTCAATAATAGAAGAAATGCCAGAGCCTAAACCGGCTTATAATACGGTTTCTACCATTGTGAGAATCCTGGAAGACAAAGGTTTTGTAGATCACGAAAAGAAAGGGAAGGGCTATTTGTATTTTCCGCTTTTGGCTCGTGAAACTTATAGCAATCAAAGCATCAATAAATTGATGAACAATTATTTTAACGGCTCCTTTAAAAGTATGGTTTCTTTTTTTATGAAGAAAAACGATATGGACACTAAAGACCTGGAAGCCATTTTAAAAGAAATCAATAAAAAAGAAAAGTAATGTTAGATTATATACTTCAGGTAGTTATGTTTCAACTCGGTTTTTTGCTGATGTATGAACTGCTGCTAAAAAAAGAGACATTTTTTACGATAAACAGGCTGTATTTATTAGTAACACCGCTTGTTTCACTTTTACTGCCATTATTGAAATTTGAAAGTTTATCGGCGCTTGTTCCGGCAGACTCTATTTCTGCACTTTCACAGGTTTTGCTTCCCGAAGTTTATATTGGCGGACAACCAGAGAATATTCAGCAATTGCCTGCTGTAAACTTAGTGCAGGAGCAGGGTTTACAAATAAACTGGTGGCTGGTAACATATGTTTCAGGAGTGGTACTTAGCTTAATTTTATTGCTGAAAAAATATCAAAACTTAAATCATCTATTCCGTTTTAGAAGAATTTCAGAAGATAAAGAGCTACGAATTATTGAAGTTCCAAACTCAAACATTGCCTGTACTTTTTTCAAAACCATCTTTTTAGGTGATAAATTATCTGAAGCAGAAAAGCAGCAAATTTTGTCTCACGAGCTAGTTCACGTAAAACAAAGGCATAGCCTGGACCTGGTATTTTTTGAAGCTTTAAAGATTATATTTTGGTTTAATCCGCTGGTTTATATCTACCAAAGCAGGATTGCCACTTTGCACGAGTTCATCGCCGATGCAAACGTGGTGAAAACCACAACCAAACGCAGCTATTATGAACAGTTGCTTAACACCGCGTTTAACACGCAGAATATTTCATTCATCAATCAATTTTTTAATCATTCATTAATCAAAAAACGAATTATTATGTTACAAAAATCAAGATCAAAAACAATTGCGAAATTCAAGTATTTATTTGTGCTGCCTTTACTCTTTATGATGCTGACTTATGTTTCCTGTTCAGAAAATAGAGAAGGTCTGGAAGAGAATCAGTCCATTTCAGAACAATTAGCAGAAATTAAAATGGCCATTGATGATGGTAAGAAATTATCAGACACCGAAAAGCAGCAATTATTTGAAATTCTAGATGCGATGAGTCAAAATGAAAAGGGATCAACGCCACCACCACCGCCATTGCCGCCTATCGTTACAGAAAAAGAAGTTGGGGTGCCATTTGCAGTAGTAGAAGATGTGCCGGTATTTGTTGGTTGTGAAAACTTAAGTACTAATGAGGAGAGAAAAGAATGTATGAGTCGCCAGATTTCCCAATTTGTAAATAAAAATTTTAATACCGGTTTAGGAAAACAATTAAACTTAAAAGGTGTTAATCGCGTAATTGCTCAATTTAGGATAGATAGAACCGGAGAAGTAGTAGATGTAAAAGCACGAGCTTCACATCCAGCTTTACAGGAAGAAGCCATAAGAGTTATTTCTGAACTTCCACAGATGCAGCCGGGGAAACAAGATGGTAAAGACATAAGTGTGATGTATTCTCTTCCTATAGTTTTTCAAGTAGGTAGCAGTGAATAGAGTTAGTCTAATAATTATTTTAATGTTAGTAGCCTTTAAAGCCGAAGCTCAAACTTCGGCTTTGGCTGTTTCAGACAGTTTGTATGCCGTGGGAGAATATGCTGAGGCCATAAAAAAACTTCAGGAAATAGCTCCTCAAACAGAGAAAACCTACTTAAAACTGGCTAAAAATTATGCTGCCAACCGGCAACCGGAGATTGCACTTGAGAACTATAAAAAAGTTTTAAGTCAAAACCCCAACCGTGTTTTAACCACAATAGATTATGGCGAATTACTGGTGAAAAGTGGGAAACTAAAGTTAGCCGATAGTCTTTTTAAAGATCTAACCGAGAAATATCCCGATAATGCCAATTTTAAATATCAGCTAGGTTTGATCAAGGAGAAGTTAAAAGATAGTACGGCAATAAGTTATTTTATGTTCACTATAGCCTTAGATAACACGCATCAGGGTGCACTTTATAAGCTGGCAAAGGATAAATTAAAGCACCGTCAGTATACGATGGCTGAGCACTTTAGTAAAATAGGATTGAAGGTGAATCCAAACAATCCTTCCTTGCTTTCCATCCTGGCACAAACCTATTCTTCACTGAAGCTTTATAAAGAAGCGCTTCAACCTTATGAAAAGCTGATAGAAATTGGGCAGGATTCAGAATTTATCTATAGTAAACTTGGGTTTGCGTATTATCGACTTAATGAGTATGAAAAAGCAATTAAAAACTATAATAAAGCTTTGGAGATCGAAGACCGAAATTCAGATACACATTATACTCTCGGGAAATTATATGCCCTAACCGGGGATTTTGATAAATCTGAAACCCATTTATTAATGTCTATTCTTATAAAGAAGCAACCGTTAGATGCCGAATATTTGAGTTTGGGACTAACCTATAAGATGCAGGAAAAATATAAAGACGCGTTAGATTATTTTAATAAAGCCCTGGAAGAAAACCCAGATAATGAGAGAGCTTTATACGAACGGGCCGTAGCTGCCGATAATTATATGGCTGACGATTCAACCGTTATAAAATATTACCTGGCTTATTTTAATAAATATGAAACCATTGGTAACGATGGAATGTTATACAGGGCGAAAACCCGGGCAAGCGACCTGAAGAAAAAGATGCATTTAGCTGAGAATTAATTTAATTTTCCCACATCGAGCATTTGAAAAAACTTTGAATTAACACCTATGAAATTTAAAATCACTTTACTTTTTTTTAGTCTTTTTCTCATTGCCAATACAGGGCATTCCCAGGAAGCTTTTGAAATCAATGTTTTTGTAGACGCCGATAAAAATATCTATTTGGAAGAGCAAAAACTGAGCATGAACGAACTTTTAGAAGAAACAAAAGCTTTGGTTTATAAGCAGCCAGCGGTGAAATATAACCGGCTTGTTTACAATATCTATGCAGACAAAAACTTGAAACATGGTTTTATTATGGATTTAAATCATCAACTTTTACGAGCCGTGGATGGTTTGAAATCAAAGACGAATAAATATCTTTTAGAGTATAAAAACCTGGATCTTGATGAGGCTGCCTGGCAGTTAGAAATAAAGTCTTTAAAACTGGATGCAATAGAAGATTAGCTTTTTATTTTCGCCAGGCTTTCTCCTAATTTTCCTTACTTTTGCTTAAAGTCCAAGTGCGTTTGCCAATGAAAAAAGCTTTACTCGATAATCGAGATTTAAATGCTCTGAAACCTATCTCAAGATTTAAGTCTTATTTCTTCTGCCATTCCCTTTTGATTTTGTTTCGGCGTGGATTATTTGTAATTGCACTTTTACTAATTTCCTCCTGTAATTTTGAGACCAAGAAAATTTCTTCTGAAGAGGTGCTGGAACTGGAATCCCGAACACTTAATTGGAAAGAAGTAGACGAATACCCTGCTTTTGAAGACTGCCAGGACGAAACCGAACTACTTGCGGCCCGGGAATGTTTTGAGCGGGAAGTAGCCGAAAATATTTATGCTTATCTTTCTAAACAACAACCGGTAGTTACAGAATCTATAGACGATACGCTTTATCTTTACCTGGAAATAAACAGTGCGGGCCGTCCAGAGATCGATTCGGTTAAAATAGATTCTACCTTAAATAATCAATTGCCAGAATTGCGAATGTGGTTAGACCAAAGCATAGATTCTCTTCCAAAAATTTACCCGGCGAGTAAACGTGGCGTACCGGTTTCAACTGTTTTTAAAATGCCAATTGTTATTAAGGCTGAGTAACAATTCACATATAACAGTTTTGTTATATAACATTTTTGTTATAAATTTAAAGAGTAAATTCGGTTTCCTTAATTAAAGCAATTAAAAAAGATGGTTGGTACCTCGTAAGAACAAAAGGAAGTCACCATCATTTTAAACATCCTAAAAAGAGAGGGATTGTTACCATTCCGCATCCTAAAAAAGATCTTCCTAAGGGAACGGTGAATTCAATTTTAAAACAAGCCGGAATTAAGTAAATTACAATGAAAAAGATTAATGTATATGTTGAAAAGGCCGAGGATGGGACTTACTGGGGAAGTACTCAAAATATCCCAGGCGGAGTAAGTGCTTTTGGAAATTCATTAGATGAATTAAAACAAAATCTCAAAGTTGCGTTTGAGGATTATATAGAAGTAGCAGAAGATCTTAATGAAGAATGGTTAGATGAAATTAAAGGTTTAACTGAATTTGAATATAGGCTGGATATAGCTTCATTTTTTAAGCTTCTTCCAATAAAAATTTCTGCTATCGCCGAAAAATCCGGTATAAACCCTTCACTCATGAGGCAATATGCCAGTGGAAAAGCAAATGCATCAGAAGAAAGAGCAAAAAGAATAGAAAAAGCGATTCACGAATTAGGTGAAGATCTTCTTTCAGTATCAATTTAATTACCAATCACCACATTCCATTTTTTTACCGACCAGCTTTTAATAAGTCCGTTTTTTACATATGGGTCATTTTTAGCAAAAGCTTCCGCGATTTTCTCACTTTCGGCTTTAAAAACTAATACCGCTTCGTTTGCCGAGTCGATGGCTCCTCCAAGTATTAAATAGCCTTCATTAAAATATTCGGTGGCGTGATTTAAGTGTTCTTTTCGGTATTTCACCCTTTCCTCCAGGTAATTATCAGAGGTGATATAATCTAAAATATAATAATTCATCTTTAGTTTTTAAATTGTCTTCCCTTCCAGGAAAAGTCCGAAAATAGGGATTTAACCCCGACGTAAGTGCTAAAAAAAGGATAAAAGATGCTGCTCCAAAAATAACTTCGCAATACTGTTTCTCGCTGAAAAAATTTAGCTGAACTGTAGATCAGTATAAAATCAAGATTAAATTTTATTAGAAAAATAATCAAAATAGGCTGGTAGGGCAGGATTTGAAAGAAGACTAAAAAAAGAGCGATCACAAGACTTAGGTTCATCAAAAGTACGCTTACTCCGGTGAATTTTGCAAATAAACCTTTATAAGCCGGCGCTTTAGAAGCCCAACGAATTCGCTGTGACACCAGATTACCAAAACTTTGTTGAGGTTTGGTATAAACGAGTACTTCTTTACTTTTTAAAAACCCGATTTTATAATTCTCCTGTTGAAATTTTTGAAGCAAAAAAACATCATCACCGCTTGCAATGTTATCATTTCCGGTAAACCCTGAAACTTCTAAAAAGGCATCTTTCTCATAACATAAATTTGCGCCATTGCACATAAATGCTTTCCCGATACCGAAGGCTCCGGCAGTAGATGCCTGCAGACTTAAAACATCTAACTCTTCAAAGTTCCTTAAGATATTTTTACGTTTTATATTTGTGTTTGCTGTTGGAAGAGAACTTAAAGCCACCGGCCCGGCAATGAGTTTATTTCCGGTTTTAAGGATAAAATCATTGTAGCTTTTTAACCAGTTTTTAGGAATCTTACAGTCGGCATCTGTGGTAATTATATATTCAAAATTAGCAGAATTAATCGCAGTGTTAATGGCGTTTTTTTTTGGAGAATTGGAAACCCGTTTGTTTTCTAAAAGTTTTACACCGAATTCTGAATGATTCTCCTGAAATTCCTCGATGATTTCCACCGAATTATCTTCAGATTCATCGTTCACCAGGAGTATTTCAAACTTAGATTCAGGATAATTTATCCGGGATAAGGAATTCAATAAATTCGGTAAATTTTCAGTTTCATTTCTAAAAGGAACAATGATCGAAAACCGAATTTCCGCAGGGGAACTTTCCGAAGAGAATTCAGGAATTTTTTTCCAGCCGTAAAGCAGCATTAGCATTAAAACCGAATAACAAATACAGATTATGATAAAGATGAACATACTCGGTTTTTAAAGTCTTAATTTCCCTGTAAAGTAAATCAAATCACTGCAAATTGATGAGCAGTAGAAAGAGAAAATATCTTAACTATGGCGTATTTGAAATCTCGCTTAGCGAGTAAGGAAATGAAATTGCTTAGCTTTGCTAAGCTACCTATAATTTGGTGAATTTTAAATTGAAAAAAGTATTTTGAAAAGCGAAAGAATCATTTTAGGAATTGATCCCGGAACTACGATTATGGGCTTCGGACTCATAAAAGTGGAAAACAAGCAGATGAAATTTATGCAGCTAAACGAGTTGCAGCTAAGTAAATACAGCGATCATTACGTTAAACTAAAATTGATTTTTGAACGTACCATAGAGTTGATAGATACTTATCATCCAGATGAAATTGCAATTGAAGCCCCGTTTTTTGGTAAAAACGTACAATCTATGCTTAAGCTGGGAAGGGCACAGGGCGTGGCTATGGCCGCGGGACTTTCAAGAGAAATACCAATTACTGAATATTTACCCAAGAAAATTAAAATGGCAATTACCGGCAATGGAAATGCCAGTAAAGAGCAGGTGGCAAAAATGCTGCAAAGTTTATTAGGTTTGAAATCATTACCAAAGAATCTCGACTCAACCGACGGACTTGCAGCTGCGGTTTGTCATTTTTACAATTCAGGTATAACCGAAGTGGGGAAAAGCTATTCCGGTTGGGCTGCTTTTGTAAAGCAAAATAGCTCTCCAGATTCTAAAGGGGGAGTTAGTTCGGTAAATCTAAGGGGAAAAAATTCCAAAAAATAAAGAGATTATATTCTATGAAAACCAATAGTAGCGAGAAGGAATCTACGGGTTCCCCCTTTGGGGGCGGAGGGGGCTTATACATTCACATTCCTTTCTGTAAGCAGGCTTGTCACTATTGTGATTTTCATTTCTCTACCTCTTTAAAAAAGAAGGGAAAGCTTGTGGAAATGTTATGTAGGGAATTAGTGCTGCGGAAAAATGAGCTTAACTCTCCTGAAATCCAGACGATCTATTTTGGTGGCGGAACTCCCAGTTTGTTAGAAGCGGAGGAACTTCAACAAATTTTTGAGACAATTTATGCGAATTATAAGATTGCTGAAAATCCTGAAATAACCCTGGAAGCAAATCCCGATGACTTAACCGAAGAAAAGTTGAAAATGCTTAAGGCTTCTAAAATAAACCGGTTGAGTATTGGAGTTCAATCTTTTTTTGAAGAAGATTTAAAGCTGATGAACCGCGCGCATAACTCCGAGGAAGCTTTAAAAAGTATAAAACTCGCAAAATCATATTTCGATAATATTTCTATAGATCTTATCTACGGAATCCCGGGAATGAGTGTACAACAATGGCAGCGAAATATAGAAATTTCGTTAGAACTTGGTGTACCGCATATTTCCAGTTATGCACTTACCGTAGAACCGAATACCGCGCTTCAAAAATTTATTGAAAGAGGAAAAATAAAACCGGTAGATGATGAAGCCGCTAAACTTCATTTCGAAATCCTGGTGGAAACCCTTACAAAAAATGGTTTTGAACATTACGAGTTTTCTAATTTCGGCAAGCCTGATTATTTTTCAGAAAACAACACTGCATATTGGCTAGGGAAACCTTATTTAGGTATTGGTCCTGCCGCGCATTCTTATGATGGGGATTCCAGGAAATGGAACATCTCCAATAATCCTTTATATATAAAAGCCCTGGAAAATGATAAAATTCCCCAAGAAACTGAGACCTTATCGCTTTCAGATAAATACAACGAATATGTAATGACGCGGCTTCGCACAAAATTTGGAGTAGAGCTTGCTGAGGTTTCCGGGAAGTTTGGAGAAAAATATAAAGCCCATTTTTTGGAACTTGCTAAACCGTTACAAAAGGAAGATCTACTTCGGGAACAAAATGGGATCTATCATATTACTTCCAAAGGGAAATTTTTAAGCGACGGGATTGCTGCAGATTTGTTTTTCCTGGATTAAGAAATGCTAGTTTTTGACTTTCAATTTAAAAACTATACAACAAACTCAAACCTCGTCAAGCTGAATTTATTTCAGCTTCTAACATGTTCTAGTTACTAAAAACTTAGATCCCCGAACAAAATCGGGGCAGGCTCTGAAACAAGTTCTGGATGACAATCAGATGACATTTGCCAAAGATTCTTATTATTCCATTTTCATATTTAATAGCAGAAACTTTTTAATACATTTATCTTGTGAAAGCAAGTATAGAACTCAACAGGAAAACTTACGAAACCGATCTTTCCAAACCAATTGATATTTCCATTGGTTTGCGGGGCGATGCTAAAAACCCGGTGGCCTGGTATTTAGATGCTCCTAAAATAAATCCGGTTAAAGACGGTGATTTTATTGGGAAAGTTTCAGAAGGAGCCTCGGTTAATTTTAATAATATTCAGTTTAATCCGCACGCTCACGGTACGCATACCGAATGTGTAGGGCATATTTCCAGGGAATTTTACAGCGTCAATCAAACCTTAAAAACTTTCTTCTTTCTTTCTAAACTGATTTCAGTAGAGCCTGAAACAAGAGGAGAAGATAAGGTGATTTCCGAGGCAATTTTGAGGGAGAAAATTCAGCCTAATGAAACGGAAGCTTTAATTATACGCACGCTGCCCAATTTCAGGGAAAAGCAGACTAAAAAATATTCACATACCAATTGGCCTTATCTTAGTGAAGAGGCCGCGGTTTATCTTAGAAATTCCGGTGTAAAACATTTGCTTATAGATCTACCTTCGGTAGATAAGGAAAAGGATGACGGGAAATTATTGGCGCATAAAGCTTTTTGGAATTACCCGAAAAACACTCGGTTTGATGCTACTATTACCGAACTTGTGTATGTTCCTAATTCTATTGAGGATGGGGATTATTTGCTAAACCTGCAAATAGCTTCTTTTGAAAACGATGCCAGCCCCTCAAAACCTGTTTTATATAAATTCTTATGAAAATAACACTCGCACTTGAAGAACTCGGAATGTTAATATTGGGAATCTTCGCTTTTAGCCGATTAGACTTTGCCTGGTGGTGGTTTTTAGTTTTATTTTTTACACCAGATTTTGGAATGCTTGGATATCTCTTCAATAATAAAATTGGTGCTTTAATTTATAACCTTTTTCATCATAAAGGATTTGCGATTTCAATCTGGTTCCTGGGATTTTACCTGCAAAATGAAGTATTTCAATTAATAGGTGTAATTTTGTTTTCACACGCGGCTTTTGATCGTATTTTAGGCTACGGGCTCAAGTATGAAAAAGGCTTCAAGTTCACTCATTTGGGAGAAATAGGAAATTAATATGGAATTTTTATTTATCGGATTGGCCGTGGGAGCGGTCGCGGCTTATTTTATTTTTGCCAGGTTTAATAAGGAGAAATCAAAGCTTAAAACCAATGAGCAGTCGTTGGTGATTATGGATAAAATAAGGAGTGTTTGCAAATTTATAACCGTTGAAGGCGATTTTTCTGAAGTCTATCATTACGAGAATTTAAAGGAAAAATACCTGAGTTTGCTCTTAGGAAAGAAAAAGGCCATAGTGTTGGTTAATGCCAAAGCGCACGTAGGTTTTGACCTTAGTAAAGTGCGAATGAATAGCGAGAATGAAAAGAAAACCATTGTGCTCACCAATTTTCCGCAGCCCGAATTACTTACTGTAGAAACAGATTTTAAATATTATGATAAGCGCGAGGGATGGGCAAATCCGTTCACTACTTCAGATCTTACTGATATTAACCGCGACGCCAAAAACTATATAGTTGATAAAATTCCCCAAAGCGGACTTTTAGACCAGGCGAGAAAAGAGGCGCTGGATACTATTTTATTGATGGAAAAAATAGTGGAAACCATAGGTTGGAAGCTAGATTATACCGCGCTGACTTTAGAAGATAGAAATCAGGCGAAGATTGAAAATTAGACGGTGACGTCATCCTGAACTTGTTTCAGGATCTAGCATATTGATTATTAGATAGATTTCCGTCTTCACGGAAATGACAATTCTTAAATATATGGACATCGAAACCCTTAGAAACTACTGCATCAGTAAAAAAGGCGTGACAGAAGGCTTACCTTTTGGTCCAGATACGCTGGTTTTTAAAGTTATGGGCAAGATGTTTGCCTTGGCCGGTCTTGATGCGATTCCGCTTAGTGTAAATTTAAAATGTGATCCAGAAGAAGCTATAAGATTGCGGGAAGAATACCAGAATAATATTTTACCCGGTTACCATATGAACAAACAGCATTGGAACACAGTGATCCTGGATGGTCACTTAAAGCCCGATTTTATTTTTCAATTAGTAGACGATTCTTACAATTTGGTAGAAGCGGGATTAACCAAAAAGCAACAACAAGAACTTAAAGATTTAGATGAATAACCCATTAGAATTTTATTCAAAGCAAAAAGAAATACACCAGCAGGAATTAAGCAAGATCTCTACAAAATTGCTGGTCTCCAGTTTAATCAGGCTTTTTATTTTTCTAGCAATATGTTTTACGATCTATTATTTTTTCGGAAATATGAATGTGATCGTTCCTGTAGTTATTGGTGGGATTGCACTTTTTTTATTCCTGGTTTCCAGGCACAGCAATCTTAAAGATAAGAGTGATAAGCAAAAGGAAATCATCAAGCTAAACGAACTGGAAATTGATATTTTAAAAACCCGGAATTTTCAGGATTTACCCGAAGGCAGTGAATTTGAAAATCCTATACATCCTTACAGTCAGGATATTGACTTATTTGGAAGGGGTTCCTTTTTCCAGTATTCCAACCGAACCGCACTTTATGAAGGTACTAAAAAGCTTGCTGGTATTTTTACTGAAAATAGCATAGAAGATATTTCTCAGAAACAGGAAGCCGTTAAAGAACTTGCAACTAAAGCTGAATGGAGACAGGAATTTACGGCCTTAGCCAGATTGGTAAAAACTGAGACCCCATCAAAAACCGTCATTAAATGGTTTAAAAATTATAAGAATTTTGTTCCGAATTATATGAAATGGTTGCCCACTGTCTTTTCGGTGATTTCCATTCTAGTGATCGCGGGTTATTCTTTTGATTATTTAAAGGGAATTCATCTTTTTCTGTGGTTCTTAGCCGGCTTACTTTTTACAGGAATTTACCTGAAGAAAATCAATTTACTTTCGGGGAGCGTAAGTAAAGTTCAGGATACTTTTCATCAATATCATTTGTTGCTGGAACTTCTTGAAAAAGAAGATTTTTCTTCAGAAATTTTAAAGAAAAACCAGTCGCTTATTCATTCAGAAAAGAAAAAGGCATCCGCAATTTTCAAAGAATTTTCCAAAGCGATCGATGCATTAGACCAGCGAAACAATATGATTTTTGGCATTTTTGGTAACGGTTTTTTACTCTGGGATCTTCGCCAGAGTTATAAACTAGAAAAATGGATTTCAGCATACCGCCAAAACGTTGAAAAATGGTTTGAGGTCATTGAATTTACCGATGCTTATAATTCCCTGGGGAATTTCGTGTTTAATCATCCAGATTATGTTTTTCCTGAAATCATCAACGAAAAAAAGGGAATTTCAGCAAGCAAAATGGCACATCCGCTTTTAGATCCTAAAAAGAGGGTTGCCAATGATTTTGCGATTGGAGACGAAGAATTCTTTATTATTACAGGCGCGAATATGGCCGGGAAGAGTACATTTTTAAGAACGGTTTCCCTTCAAATTTTAATGAGCAATATTGGGCTTCCGGTTTGTGCTGAAGCTTGTAAGTATTCGCCGATTAAACTCATTACCAGTATGCGTACCAGCGATTCGTTAAGTGACGACGAATCTTATTTCTTTTCAGAATTAAAGCGCTTAAAGTTTATAGTAGACGAAATTAAAACCGATCGATATTTTATTATTCTTGATGAAATTTTGAAAGGAACCAATAGTAGCGATAAAGCTATAGGTTCTAAAAAGTTTATTAGGAAACTGGTGAATTCTAATTCTACCGGAATCATTGCTACGCACGATTTGAGTTTATGCGAAATTACTTCAGAATTAAGTCAGGTGAAAAACCATTATTTTGATGCGGAAATTATCAACGATGAGTTGCATTTTGATTATAAATTTAAAGATGGAATTTGCCAGAATATGAATGCCTCATTCCTTCTAAGGAAAATGGAGATTGTTGATGATTAACAGATTGTCGCCCTGAATTTGTCACTTCGAGCGGAGTCGAGAAGTCAGGTCGAATCTATTAAAAAATAAATTTACAAGAAGCTAAATCATAAATGGATTCATTAACACAAATAGTACTGGGTGCAGCGGTTGGCGAAGCAGTTCTCGGTAAAAAAGTGGGGAATAAAGCGATGCTTTATGGGGCCATCGCGGGCACAATTCCCGACCTGGATACTTTTGCAAGCGCTTTTACCGATACTATTACCGCTATTGAAATTCATCGTGGCTTTACACACTCCATCGTATTCTCTATACTTTTTGCGCCCATTTTTGGTTGGCTAATTTCAAAGATTGAAAAGAAATCTATTGCTACCTGGCAAAACTGGTCCTGGTTGATGTTTTGGGGCTTTTTTACGCATCCACTTCTGGATTCTCATACAACCTGGGGAACACAGCTATTCTGGCCCCTGGAAGTCCGTTTGGCGTATAAGAACATTTTTGTGATAGATCCATTATATACACTGCCATTTTTGATGTTCTTAATCCTGGCAATGCGACAGGAACGAGGAACTAAAAAAAGGAGAAAACTAAATAATCTTGGCCTCCTAATAAGTAGTATTTATTTGTTGGTTATTACCCCGGCCTTAAAACTTTACACGTTTGATAAGTTTACTGAAGCTTTGGAAGAACAGGATATTGCCTATTATAAAATTGAAACAAAACCTTCCCCGTTAAATGCCGTGTTATGGTCGGCTAATGTGGAGGTGGAAGATGCATATTTAATTGGGAACTATTCAATTTTTGATACCCAACCAATAGCGTTTGTGAAACATCCTAAAAACCATCAATTGCTTGGCGACTGGATCGAAAAGCGAAATGTAAAGCGGCTTATCGATATTTCAGAAGGTTGGTATACCATTTCAGAAAGAGACAGAGAAATTTATTTTAATGATCTTCGTTTTGGGACTTTAAGTCCGATAGCCAGGGTAGATGCCGACTTTGCTTTTAGCTATAAACTGATCGAAGAAAATGGTGAAATAAAAGCCATAGAAACCGAAAAGACCAGGGGAGATGCCAAGGAATTATTATCGCAGCTGGGGAATAGGATTTTGGGGAATTAAATTATTAGTACAAGGAATCACTTATTTTTTTCAGTAAAATATTCGTGTTCCTACAAAATTAGGCACATTCAAGTCATTGCGAAGGAAGAATGACTGAAGCAATCTCTCGACTTAATCGGTAGACTTTAGTATTTAGACGCTAGTTTCATTATATCAAACGCCTAACAACTACAGACTATTGACTAAAATATTCGTGTATTCGTGACAAACCAAATTCCATACAAACTTCTTCAGAAACCTTATCTTTATCAAAACTTCAATTTTTCTATGAAACAAATACTTACTCTCACCCTCGGTTTTTTATGTATTTCTACCTTAACTGCGCAGGAAGCTTCAGAAAATTTAAAAACTATTATTGAGGAAATTGATGATCATAAAGCCTACGATCGCGAAGAATTTCCTTTGGGATTATATTCAGAGAAATATTACAAAGAAGAATCAGAATTTGCTGAAAAACAGTTGGAGCAACTTCAGGATATAAAAACCGATTCTTTAAATGAAACCGAACAGATTTCTCTGGAAATGCTAAAATTTAAACTTCAGGAAACTGTAGATCGCTACAAATACGAAGCTTATTTAAATCCGTTACTTTCAGATTCGGGATTTCATTTAAGTCTTGCATATCAGGTTAGAGATTTAAATAATTATGATCAGGTAAAAGCTTATTTGAATAAATTAAATGCGATTCCTACTTATGTAGATCAGCATTTCGTTTTATTGCGTGAAGGATTGCAAAAAGGAAATACTCAGCCCAGAATAATTTTTGATGGATACGAATCTACTTATAACGACCAAATCGTGGAAGATCCAAAGGAAAGTTATTTTTATGAACCTTTTGAAAATCTTCCAGGAATACTTTCCGAAGCGCAAAAGGATTCGGTTTTAACAGCTGCAGAAAATGCGATTTCCAGTAATGTAATTCCGCAGTTTAAAAGAATTAAAACATTTTTTGAAACCGAATACTTACCAAAAACCCGAACAAGTTTAGGAGTTTCAGAAATTCCAAATGGAAGGGACTATTATCAAAACAGGCTGGATTATTATACTACTTTAGATTTGACAGCGGAAGAAATTCATCAAATTGGTTTGGAGGAAGTAGCTCGAATTAAATCAGAAATGAAAAAAATAATTGCCGAAGTCGAGTTTGATGGCAGTTTTGAAGAATTCATTTATTTTCTAAGAACCGATGAGCAATTTTATGCGAAAACCGGGGAAGAATTAATAATGGAAGCACGTGATATTGCTAAACGTATTGACGCGAAACTTCCAGCTTATTTTAAAACCTTACCAAGAAAACCTTACGGAGTGACAAAAGTACCTGATGCTATAGCGCCAAAGTATACCACGGGGCGTTATATTGGTGCTTCAAACGAAACACAGCCGGGCTATTACTGGGTGAATACCTATAATTTATCTAATCGTCCGTTATATGTTTTACCTTCTTTAACCGCCCACGAAGCCGTGCCGGGACATCATTTACAGAACGCGTTAAATGCCGAATTAGGCGACAGTATTCCAAAATTCCGAAGAAATATGTATTTATCGGCTTATGGAGAAGGTTGGGGCTTGTATTCTGAGTTCTTAGCTGAAGATATGGGGATTTACACTACGCCATACGAGATGTTTGGTAAGCTTACTTACGAACAATGGCGTGCTTGCCGATTAGTTATCGATACAGGAATTCACGCAATGGGTTGGAGTAGGGAAGAAGCGGTAGAATATTTCGAGAAGAATACCGCACTTTCCATGCATAATATTAATACAGAGGTAGATCGTTATATTTCCTGGCCGGGACAGGCAGTTTCGTATAAGATTGGAGAAATTAAAATCAGGGAATTGCGTAAAAAAGCAGAAGAAGCTCTTGGTTCCGATTTTGATATTCGTGCTTTTCACGAAGTGATTTTAGAGCAGGGTGTGGTTACGTTGCCTATTTTGGAAGAACGGGTGAAGCAATATATTGAAGAAGCAAAGGAATAAAGAAAGGGATTTTTAAAGGTTTGTCAGCCTTTTTGTAATAAAAATATCAGCTCAGGTTTATAATATCCTATCTTCGCGACTTCAAAAATCACTCATGAGTTTAGAACAAGAATTAAGGAAACGCAGCGATAGTACCTGCGAACTTTGTAGTGCTACAGATAATTTACAGGTTTATAGTCTTGAAAATTTCCCGGGTGAAGTTACCGATGGAAGTTTTATGGCGTGCCAGGTTTGCACCGAACAGCTGGAAGATTTTGATAAAATTGAGGTAAACCACTGGCGTTGTTTAAACGATAGTATGTGGAGTACAGTTCCTGCTGTTCAGGTAACTGCTTTTCAAATGCTGACAAAATTAAAAGCAGAAGGCTGGCCACAGGACTTACTGGATATGATGTATATGGAAGACGAGTTGAAAGCTTTTGCCAAATCCCAGTTGGTTTCCGAAGAAAATACTACGGCTGAAGTTATTCATAAAGACAGCAATGGTGCAGTAATCGAGGCCGGTGACACCGTGGTGCTTACTAAAGATTTAAATGTGAAAGGCAGTAGTTTAACCGCTAAACGCAGAACTGCTGTGCGCCGGGTTTCTCTAGTACATGACAATGCAGAACAAATTGAGGGAAAGGTTGAAGGACAGCAGATCGTAATCTTAACTAAATTCGTTAAGAAAGTATAAGTTGAATTTTTTGAACAGCTACTTCAAATAAGCGTCTTCAATATTTTTCATATAAAAAGCCACGAACACAATTTGTATTCGTGGCTTTAAATTTTAAAGAAAAATTAAAGAAGGGAATTTAATAATTTTCGCTTCTTAATTTTTACTCCGCTCCGGCGTCTACTTTTAGAAAGTTATATTTTTTTGAATAATCTAGCATTTGTCCTTCAAAGCTTTCTGGCTGAGTTACCTTAATAGTTTTAATTTCACCATTTTCATCCGTTTCGGTTACTAGCTCAGGATTTACAAAACCGCTGTAAGGCGCTGACTTAAAGACCGCATTTCGATCTAAAACTTCTTTGTGAATTTCCTGATCTACTTTTACACCATAATTTTCTACCAGGTTTTTGGCAGCTTCGTAATCACCTTCAGATTTAATTCTTTGAGTTTCACGTAATAACTCTCCAAAAAGTTCTCTAAGTTTCTGGTAATCCTTTATGTCGTAATAAGTTTTTCCCTCTTTTTTAATTTTTTCGATCACTCCATCTTCTTTCCCTTTTTCAATAACCCAGGAACTTACCCACATCCTGTTTCTCATGTGAGATTCTTCAATGTCTTCGCCCATCTCGATCCTGGTTAATTGGCCCAGCATTCCATTCCTGATATAATCGTTATAAGCCGCTTTCCCCAGCTTCGTATGATCATCAGTTAATCCTAACTCTTCTAGTTTTGGATCCATTAAGTAATAAAGTCCCACTAAATCAGCACGACCTTCTTCCATAGTAGAGGCATAACTTTTTAAGGTTTCTTTGGTCTGACCAACTCCCTGGTTGATTTTACCCGATGCGTGGCCTACTACTTCATGGAGTGCAGTATGCAGTTTATCGGCTTGTTCGCCGTACTGCTCACTTAGCTCAATCTCTTCCTCATCGTGAGAAAATTCTTTAAGTTTCTCGCTTCCTCCAGCTTTGCTGTAGGCGTTAATAATATTACCTAAAGAAACAGATTTGCTTCCGTGTTCCTGTCTTATCCAGTTTGCATTAGGAAGATTTACACCAATGGGCGTGCTGGGTGAAGCATCTCCGGCTTCCCCTGCAACAATAACGGTTTTGTAGGTTACGCCAACAACTTCTTCTTTTTTGTGCTCATCCATGATAGGTGCGTTGTCTTCGAACCATTGCACGTTATCTTCCAAAACTTTCATTTTTTGAGACATATCGAAATCTTTTATCTGCACAATATTCTCATAAGAACCACGGTAACCTAATGGATCATTATAGACTTCGATAAATCCGTTGATATAATCGATGTTTCCCTCTGTGGCTTCTACCCAGGCAACATTATAATCGTCCCAAACTTCAAGATCTCCGGTTTTATAATATTCTATGAGAAGTCCTAAAGCATTAGCTTGTTTTTCGTTTTCGGCAACCGCTTCAGCTTTTTCTAACCATTTGATAATTTCAAAAATTGCATCGCCATATAGACCATCAACTTTGTAAACCTGTTCCTTTAACTGGCCGTTTTCTTTGACAAGTTTAGAGTTGAGGCCGAAAGAAAGCGGTTTTTCAGGATTAGGGGATTTTTTATTTGCATAAAATTCTTCAACTTCAGCAGCGGTAACATCCCCACCGTAAAAATTGGTGGCAGATCCAGAAAGTAAACCCTCGGCTTCATCTAAATTCACTTTTTTAGCATCCTTGTCGTTAAAAATAACTTCTAAAGGCTCTCCACTAAGTTCTGTATTGGTTTCTGATAATAAGGTTTGCAGATATGCTTTATCAAAATCTGGTTTGATCTTATTATTAGAATAATGATGATGAATGCCATTTGAAAACCAAATTCGTTTCAGGTAAGTTTCAAAAGCTTTCCAATCTTCCGAATCTTTGTCGCCTTCGTAATTAGCATACACATTCTCTAAAGCTTTTCTAATCTTTAGATTGTGTTTGTAGTTTTGAGCCCAAATAATATCTCGTCCGGCAAGGCCTGCCTGGGTTAGATAATAAACTAATTTTTGCTCTTTGAGATCCAGATTTTCCCATCCCGGTATTTCGTACCTAAGAATCTTAATATCTGCGAATTCATCTACTTTAACAGAACTATTCTCTTTGGTTTCGGTTTGTTCCTGGTTAGTATGCGCTTCTTTTTCCTGGTCATTACAGGAAATAAAAATGCTTGCAAGTGCAAGCAGTAAAATTCCAAATTTATGCTTCATTTTGATGATTATTTAGATTTCGAAGTTAAGAATAATCCTCTTTATGTGAAGCTTCCAGATGTGGAAATCAGCCCCATTGTAATTCCAGAAAACACCTTGGTAATTTCTGAAAAATGCAGAAGTCTGGCTTTTATGAAACCTTTTTTGAGTCAGGAAATCTGATTTAGGGAATTTTGGAAAGAAATTTATCCGGATAACCGCTTATTGGCTTAAAACCTCTTTTCGTTCATCACTTTCTACCATTCCATCTCGAAGACGAATTACCCGGTGGGCGTGGTCTGCAACCTCCTCTTCGTGGGTAACCAAAATTACTGTATTTCCTGCAGCGTGAATTTCATCAAAAAGATTCATAATTTCTAATGAAGTTTTTGAATCCAGGTTTCCGGTAGGCTCATCGGCGAGAATTATAGAAGGTTTGTTAACCAAAGCCCTTCCTACGGCTACCCTTTGACGTTGTCCACCCGAAAGTTGATTAGGTTTGTGGTCCATTCTATCTCCAAGTCCTACGTTGATTAAAACCTCTTCTGCACGTTTTTTTCGGTCGGCTTTATTGTAGCCGGCATAGATCATTGGTAAAGCAACATTTTCTAATGCGGTAGTCCTGGGAAGCAGGTTAAAGGTCTGAAAAACAAAACCGATCTCTTTGTTTCTGATTTCGGCAAGTTCATCGTCACCCATTTGGCTCGCATCTTTTCCATTAAGGATATAGGTTCCGGAAGTTGGTGTATCCAGGCAGCCCAGTAAATTCATTAAGGTAGATTTTCCCGAACCCGATGGTCCCATAATCGCTACATATTCCCCTCTATCAATATCCAGGTCAATCCCTTTTAAAACTTTTACCACTTCATTTCCAAGCGGGAAATCCCTGGTAATTTGCCTAATTTCAATGACTTTACTCATGCCAAAATAATTTTGTGTTTATAGGACGCTGCTTTGCCATTTTTGTTACAACCTTATTGTAAAATGCTGTTTTGCCTGCTCTTTTCTAAAAAATACAAGTCCGAGGAAAAAGGTGTCAATAGTTACTCTTACTTCAGGGTGCGCTTTAATTTCTCCCCAGGCTTCTTCCATCTCTGTAGACCAGTGAATATCATCAAAAACAAAAACTGAATTATTATGAGCGCTTGGCAATAATTGTTGAAAATATTTTAAGGTAGCTTCTTTGGTGTGATGGCCATCGAAATAAATAAGATCGAAAGAAGTTTGTTGTGCGAGGTTTGTTGTTTGGTGGTTATTGTTTTTTGTTTGTTGTTGATGTCCTTGAGAATCTTTGGAAGTTTTACTTTTTTCCTCAGGTTGGGTCACAATTTTAGAAAGAATTTCTTCAAACTCCCCAACAATTAGTTTTACATTTTTAATGTTGAATTTTTTCAATTGTTTCCGTGCTACTTCAGCGGTTTGGGGGCAACCTTCAATACTTATTAAGTTACTTTTTTTATTTGCAGCCAGAGCAGCCGCACCTATTCCCAGGGAAGTGCCTAATTCAAGATTATTTTTACAGCCTAAATAATTAACCAAACGAAATAAAAACCTGGCTCTTTTCTTCGGAATCCCCACATTTTTCGCAATCGCAGAAACGGTACGTTCATTAGAGGTAAACACCCTGCTTCCCGCCCCAAAATCGGTCACCTGAATGGTGGTGTTATTTTTCAGAAGATCTTTTCGGTATTGCTTTAACAGCTTATATTCTTTGTATTTCTTTTTATCATAAAAACAATTCGTCACCAAATCATACACAAACGGCGAATGCAATCCGTGTTGATTTTGGGATTTTAGAAGGAATTTTATGTAGGATTTTAATTGCAAGCTAGCAGTTGTCAGTTATCAGTTCTCAGTTGTGGGTTCTCAGTTTTCAATTTTTAAGTTTTCCAATTTTTTTCTACGTATTGAATAAACGAATAGATTTTTCCTCTCAAAAGGTCATATTTCTTTCTTAATTCTTTTATTTTATCAATTTTATATAACTCATCGATCATCTCCAATTGTGATAAACATTCTAAAAGTGAAGCGTGTGAGTATACTAGAAATTTTATAAAATCTTGTTTATAAGCTCTTCATTCCATATCCTTCAACAATATTGTCTTTGATACTTTTTGAGGACCTTCTTACCTGACTACCCTGCTCATACAATTCAAATTTCGGAAGTTTGAGTGAAACTTTGTGAACCTCCAGTGCGTATTCAAAAGAAAGATTGTAGATATCTAAATCCCTGTAACTTTTCATATTTTGAATTTTAAAAATTAATTTTAACTCACAACTCACAACTCACAAC
>NZ_DCAP01000004.1:72826-142279 GCF_002311535.1 Salegentibacter sp. UBA1130
AACTCACAACTCACAACTCACAACTGAATCTACTCCGCCTTTGCACCAAGCTCAAACCATCGTTCGGTTTTGGTTTCCATGTCGTCATCTATTTCCTGGAGTTTTATTGAGTTTTCTTTAATTTCATCGGGATCCAGATCTTCTAAGAATTTTTGCTGAAGTTTCTCTTTTTTCTGCTCTAATTTTGCAATTTCTTTTTCCAGTTTTCCAAACTCTTTTTGTTCGTTATAGCTCAGTTTGGTTCCCGAACTGGTCTTTTTCCAGTCTTTCTTATTATTATCGTTTTCTGAAGTTTCTTCCCTGGCTTCTATAGTAGCACTATCTTCATACGCACGATAATCGGTATAATTCCCCGGGAAATCCTGGACTTCAGCATTTCCCTGAAACACGAAAAGGTGATCAACGATCTTATCCATAAAATACCTGTCGTGAGAGACCACTAACAGACAACCCGGAAAATCTAGCAGAAAGCTTTCCAGGACGTTTAGCGTAACGATATCAAGATCGTTTGTAGGTTCATCGAGAATAAGGAAATTGGGATTTTGAATAAGCACTGTACAGAGGTAAAGTCGTTTTCGCTCACCACCGCTTAATTTTTCAACAAAATCGTATTGTTTTTTTCTGTCGAATAAAAAGCGCTCTAAAAGTTGTTGAGCCGAAATTTGCCGACCCTTTTTCAAAGGAATATAATCACCAAACTCCCGAATTACTTCAATAACTTTTTGCCCGGGTTTAATATTAATTCCAGATTGAGTGTAGTAACCAAATTTTATGGTTTCTCCAATAACTACTTTGCCGGTATCGGGTTTAATTCCTCCGGTTAGAATATTTAGGAAAGTGGATTTTCCGGTTCCATTTTTTCCAATAATTCCAATGCGTTCACCCCGTTTAAAATTGTAGCTGAAGTTTTCCAAAAGTTGTTTATCCTGGAAAGACTTACCGATATTATGAAGTTCCACAATTTTGCTTCCCAGGCGTTCCATATTTAACTCCAGCTGCACCTCGTGATCCTGGCGGCGTTTATGAGCCCGGTCTTTAATATCCTGGAAATCGTCTATCCTGGATTTGGATTTCGTGGTACGCGCTTTGGGTTGGCGACGCATCCATTCCAGTTCTTTTTTGTAAAGCTGTTTGGCTTTTTCAGTATTAGTGGCCTCCTGAGCCATCCTTGCATCTTTCTTATCAAGGTAATAGCCGTAGTTCCCTTTATAGGTGTAAAGATTGCCGTGATCCAGCTCCACGATCTCGTTACAAACCCGCTCCAGGAAATACCTGTCGTGAGTAACCATAAAAATGGTGAAATTCTCTTTTTTGAAATATTCTTCCAGCCACTCTATCATATCCAGATCCAGGTGGTTGGTAGGCTCATCCATTATGATGAAGTTTGGTTTTTGGAGTAACATTACGGTAAGAGCAAGTCGCTTTTTTTGTCCGCCCGAAAGATGTTTTACCTCTTTTGAAAGATCGTCTAGCTTTAGTTTAAACAGAATTTGTTTGTACTGGGTTTCAAAATCCCAGGCTTGCGCAGCGTCCATTTCTTCAAAAGCCTTTTGATAAGCTTCAGCATCATCAGGATTTTTAAGCGCTTTTTCGTAGCGGTTTATAATATTCAGAATTTCATTATCTGAAGAAAATATAGTTTCCTCTACCGTTAAATTCGGATCTAAATTGGGTTCCTGCGGAAGAAAGGCAGTAGTAATATCTTTCCTGTACACCACTTTACCGGCATCTGGCGCATCGAAACCGGCCAGGATATCCAGAAGCGAAGTTTTTCCGGTTCCGTTTTTAGCTATAAATCCTACCTTCTGACCTTCATTGATTCCGAAGGAAATATCTTCAAATAACACGCGTTCCCCGTAGGCTTTAGCAATATTCTCTACACTTAAATAATTCACAGACTTGAGTTTTGTGCAAAATAAAAGGAAAATTGCGACTTAATTTTATTATTAGCCTACAAAAACTATATTTGTTAAAACTATCTAAATTAAGATGCAATCTGGCCTTGAAAATTGGCGTTGGTCGATTTAAATCATCTTGATATCCCGAATCAATAGCAAAATATGCTGAAAAGATACTATCTCATTTTAATCTTAATGGCGGGAGTTTTAAGTTTCTCGTCTTGTATTTCTACTAAAAAAACAACTTACCTGCAGGGTAAGGACCGGGAAATGGATAGTATTATCCGGATTCAGCAATTAAAAAAACCATATCGCATTCAAACCGGAGATCTTTTAAGTTTTCGGGTTAAAGCCCTGGACCAGGAACTAGTGGGAATGTTTAATCCCGTGGGGGAAACTAATAATAATGCCACGACCGAAGAGCGGGTTTATTTTGATGGTTTTACGGTAGACGATCACGGAAATATTCGTGTGCCTACCCTGGGAGAAGTAAATGTTTTAGGTTACACCGAAAAGGAAATAAGAGAGAAAATAGAAAACCTGCTGTTAGAAAATTACTTTAAAGAGGAAGCTAATCTTTTTGTAACGGTAAAGCTGGCAGGGATACGATATACCACCCTTGGAGAAATAGGCACAGGCAGCCAGGTAATCTATAAAGAAAAAGTGACCATTATGGAAGCCGTGGCGAATGCCGGGGGGATTTCTGAATATGGCGATATGGAAAATGTAAAAATTATAAGGCAATATCCATACGGCGAAGAAGTTCATAAAATAGATCTAACCGATATTGACGCGACCCAAAGTGAATATTATTATATACAACCCAACGATCTTATTTTGGTAAATGCTTTGCCACAAAAGGCGCTGGGATTGGGAACCACCGGTTTGGAAATATTTAGAACAGGAGTTACCATATTATCTTTTGTAACCACAACCATCTTATTATTTAGCAGGATTTAAATGGCGCACGAAGACGATCACATATCAGATGTTGGCTCAACCTTCGATTTTAAAGGTTTTGTACTAAAAGTTATAAGTTACTGGAAGCTTATTTTACTTTCGGTAGGGATTAGTTTGGCGGTTGCCTACTATAATAATGTCAGGAAATTACCGGTTTATAATCTGGGTAATTCTATTTCTATAAAAGACGATCAGAATCCATTTTTTACCAGCAATACCAGTTTAACTTTTAACTGGGGAGGAACTTCAGATAAGGTAAATACAGCAATGACCATCTTGCGATCGCGGTCGCATAACGAAGAGGTGGTAGAAGAACTTCAGTTTTATACTCAATATTTAAAGGATGGTGAATATCAACGAATAGATGCCTATGGCAGTACGCCCTTTAGAGTAGTTGCCGATACAACTATGCCACAAGCTTTAAATGTTACGATGACAATTACATTTTTAGATTCGTCGACTTATAACTTAAAAGCGAATGTGCCGAAAAGTTTGAGCCTTCAGAATTATAAAACCAAAGAGAAATCTTACAGGGAGGTAGATCCTAAAGAATTCAGTAAAAATTATAAATCCGGCGAACAGGTGAGACTTCCATTTTTTAGTGGAAATATCCTTAGGGTAGAACAACCTCTGCAGGCCGGCACTCCTTTCTTTATTAGCTTTATGAACTTTGATTCTGCGGTAAAGAAATTCCGAAATGTGAATGTTGGGCCCGAATCCCAGGGTTCCTCGGTGCTGAAAATGAGTCAAACCGGTGGTAATAAGGAGCGGATTGTAGACTATCTCAATGGAACTGTTCGTGTACTTAGTGAAAATATGCTGGCGCGGAAAAACCTTTTTGCCACCAAAACCATTCGGTTTATAGATTCCAGTTTAGCGGTGCAATCTGAAGCATTAAAACTGGTAGAAGCAGAGTTGAACCAGTTTAGGAATGAAAACGCGATAATGGATATTTCTGCAGAAAGTTCCCAACTTTCCAATCGGCTTTCCACCTTAGACCTCAGGAAAGAAGATATAAGACGGCAACTTTCTTACTATGAAACTTTAAGAAGCTACCTGGAAACCAGAAATGATTATTCCAATGTTCCCGCGCCATCTGTAGCCGGGATTTCAGAAGGAAGTATTGCCAGCGGGGTTTCCCGAATTATTTCCCTGGCGGAAGAAAGGAGCAATTACCAGTATTCATTAAAAGAAGATTCCCCGGTTTTTGACGATATAGATCGGCAAATTAATTCGGTTAAATCTATTTTGCTGGAAAATATCAGTTCATCTAAAGGTTTATTGCAGAATGAACAAAGGGATATAAACCGACAAATTGCACAGCTTGAATCTGAAATAAGTAAACTTCCGCAAGAGGAACAGGACTTGCTTAAAATTCAGCGCCGTTATAGTCTCAACGAGAAATCCTACAATATGTTCCTCGAGAAGCGAAGCGAAGCGGGACTTATTAAGGCCGCGAATGTAAGCGATGTGATGGTGATCGATTCGGCTAAAGATACAGGCGGCGGACAAATTGGTCCGAATACCCAACTTAATTACGTAATGGCAGTGTTGGTTGGTGGCGTGATTCCACTAACATTTGTATTCTTATTAGTTTTCCTGAATACCAATATCCACAATGCGCAGGAAGTAACTCGACTATCCCCGATACCTATTTTAGGAATGATAGGAAAAAGTAAAACTGACTCGAATCTGGTAGTCTTTAACAACCCAAAATCATCAATTTCAGAAGGATTTAGGGGATTAAGATCCAGTCTTCAGTTTATGTATAAAAAACAGGGAGTCACCGGCTCTAAAACTTTGTTGATTACCTCTTCGGTTTCAGGGGAAGGAAAAACTTTCTGCGCGATGAACTTAGCGACTGTTTTTGCTTTAAGTGAACGAAAAACGGTGCTGGTGGGTGTTGATTTAAGAAAGCCTAAGATCTTTGATGACTTCCAGTTAAACAATGATCTTGGCGTGGTGAATTACCTGATAGACCAGGCCAGTAGCGAGGAAATTATTCAGCAGAGTAAAATTCCGTACCTAGACGTGATCACAGCCGGGCCGGTGCCTCCGAATCCTTCAGAGTTGCTTATTAATGAGCAAATGGATAAGTTGATGGCGGAATTGAAAGAAAAATATGATTATATCATCCTGGATACCCCCCCAATTGGGATGGTTGCCGATGCTTTAAACCTGGTAAAACACGCCGATGCGACGATTTACCTCATAAGGCAGGATTATACCAAACGCGGGATGCTGGAATCGATAAACGAGAAATACCACAAAGGTGAAATTAAGAATATTAGTTTTGTATTAAACCACTTTGTGCATCGCGCCAAATATGGTTATGGATACGGTTATGGTTATGGATACGGTTATGGTTACGGTTACGGATATAACCGATATTCTAAAGGATATGTAGAAAAATCTGATCCTACACGAAAATTAAAACATTGGTGGAAAAAAGCAATGCGGAATTTTGAATAATTTTAATGTAGTTGGTAGTCTGTAAACAATAGTCTTTAGTAACATCCCACTTAAAACATCATTATGGAGAATTCGCTAAGTTTTAAATTTAAGGAATTAAAGGTTTGTCAAAAAGCCCTGTTTTGCAGATATGGCTTATGAAAATAAAGGATCGTGATAATCTTTTGATTGAGCATAGTGCTTCAGTCGTCCCTCCATCAATGACGGATCTTTTTTAAGGTTGTTTCTTTTCGTCATTACAAAAAGAGTGATTCAGTTGTGTTTTCCAATCTTGAGGGGTTAGGAGGTTTTGCTGGTTTAATCTTGTAGGAATAAGAAATATTTGAAAAAAGCTAAGTGTTACCTTTTAAATTATCTCCTTACCTTTGAAGACTAACATAAATTAAATTCCAAATTCTTCCGATGTGGTAAAAAATCCCGAAATTAATCTATTTTGGTATTCAATTGATAAGTTTAGGAAAAAGCCTTCTGTTTTATCAAAGACCTATATTAAAAAACTAATTCTTAGAGAGAAAGAGAAAGAAAATTATGGCGATTTACTTTCCAAATACATTATTGAGAAGATCACTAAAACGAGGACAAATTGGTATAGCCCAAAATCTAAAAATCTAAAGGTAAATTTATTGGCAATTGGGAGTATTCTTAATTATGCTGATGAGAAAAGTATAGTTTGGGGAAGTGGGATTATTGACAGGAAGCACGCTATTGCTAATGCCGATTTTCGAGCGGTGAGAGGACCATTAACCCGAGAAAGACTCTTGGAGTTAGGTTATTCCTGCCCAAAAATTTATGGAGATCCTGCATTATTATTGCCTAAATTTTATAAGCCTGATGTTGATAAGCAATTTGAAATCGGGATAATCCCACATCATGTAGATTATAATTTGGTTTCAAGTATCTACAGAAATCAGCCAGGCATAAAAGTTATTAATTTACTTACGCGGAATATTGAAAAGACGACAGAAGAGATATTGGGTTGTGAAAGAATTATTTCTTCTTCCTTACACGGACTTATAGTAGCCCACGCATATGGAATACCTGCAGTTTGGGTAAAATTCTCTAATAATCTTTATGGAGATGGTGTTAAGTTTGAAGATTATCTAATTTCCGTAAATTTAAGACCATATACAGGAGAGTATATCTCCGGTTATAAATCTAAAGAGGAATTAATTAAGGTTATAAGCAAAGTTGATAACTTGCCTGTTTCTGTAGATGTTCAAAAAATACAAGGTGACTTACTTTTGAGTTGTCCATTCTAAATATGAAATTTGGGTGTAGAAGTTCAGTTTTAATTACGAAATATAATTTGAAATAATGTCTTTGCAAACCCGTATATATCAAAAAGAAAATAAGCTAAGTCCCGGCAACTTGCTTAGAGAAAGCCTGGGGGATATTTACAGCTCTCGGTTTTTAGCCAGGCAGCTGGCAGAAAGGGATATTAAAGCACAGTACAGACAATCTTATTTGGGAATTATCTGGGCTTTTATTACACCGCTTGCTACTGCGGTGGTATGGATATTTCTAAACATGTCTGGCACTATTCGAGTGACTGATACCGGAATACCTTACCCGGTTTATGCCTTTACGGGTACTTTGCTGTGGTCAATAATTACAGAGGCTGTAAATTCTCCTACCAGCAGTACAAATAGTGCAAGGGGGTTACTAAGCAAAATAAACTTTCCCAAGGAAGCATTGATCATCTCAGGGATCTATAAGTTGTTATTCAATTCTTCCATTAAAATAATATTGCTACTGGTGTTTGTTTTTCTTTTTGGGATTGGATTTCACTGGAGCCTCCTGTTGTTACCCTTGGTTATTTTAGGAGCAATATTGTTTGGGACAACTATTGGATTATTCTTAACCCCAATAAGCATGTTGTATAAGGACGTGGGAAAAATAGTAGGAATGGGCTTTAGTTTTTTAATGTATATCACTCCGGTAGTTTATGCCGTACCCGATGAGGGCCTCATGCGTACGGTGATGGAAATTAACCCTTTCACTCCAATAATTCTTACCAGTAGAGACCTTATTACAGGAGCAAGCCCGGAATATCTTACTTACTACTTTATAGTGTTGGCTGCTACTGTACCTCTTTTCTTCCTGGCATTATTGGCGTATAGAATTTCTATTCCTATTATTGTAGAACGGACATAAATATGGAGCAAAAAGAAGTTTTAGTAAAGGTAGAAGGACTCTCTAAAAAGTTTTGTAAAGATCTTAAGACCAGTCTCTGGTATGGTGTAAAAGACCTATTTTCTAATGTTAAAGGAAACAAAGAAGAACGCCTTTTGCGAGACCAGGAGTTTTGGGCAGTTAAAGATATTTCTTTTGAACTGCGCCGTGGAGAATGTTTGGGGCTAATTGGTCATAACGGAGCCGGGAAATCTACTTTGCTTAAAATTCTTAACGGTCTTATAAATCCTGATGCCGGGAAAGTAACTGTCAAAGGCCGCGTAGGGGCCCTCATTGAACTTGGAGCCGGGTTTAACCCCATTCTTACCGGCAGAGAAAATGTTTTTAATAATGGGGCTATCCTGGGCTTCACCCGTAAAGAGATAAATGATAAGCTCGAAGAGATCATAGATTTTGCTGAAATACGCGAGTTTATTGATATGCCCGTACAAAATTATAGCAGCGGTATGAAGGTACGCCTTGGTTTTGCCATAGCCGCCCAAATGGAACCTGACGTTCTAATTATTGATGAGGTTTTAGCCGTTGGAGACATGGGATTTAAATTAAAATGTTTTAAAACTATTGATGAAATACTTCCAAAAACAGCTATTATTTTTGTCTCCCATAGTATGCCACAGGTTTCCCGGTTATGTAGTGAAATCATTTTGCTAAGTAATGGAAAAGTCAATTACCAAGGGGATGACGTAGCAAAAGCAATTGATTTATATTATACTCAATTTGCCAATAATGAAACTAATATTATGTTTGATGACGGAAGTATAATTCTGGAAAAAGTTGAACTTCTTGATACAAATGAAAATAGTGGAGATATCCCTCAAATTCAATGGGGAAGAGATTTAAAGCTTTATTTTGCATTTATAATTAAAAAGGGTATCACAGTACCACAATTTACCATTAATATTTTTGATAAAGAGCAAAGGCCAATAGCCATTTTAGAAGAGAATAAAGAAAGCTCACCTTTAACGCTTATAGATAATAAAATAAAATTTATTGTTACTCACAGAAATTTGCAATTGTCCAAAGGAATTTATTTTATTAGTATCCACGTTTCACAAGGAAAATTAAAGGCTCCGATTTTACGTTTAAATGATATTTTATCATTTCAGATTTTGCATGAAAAGGATATATGGCATCCATTTTTACTGTCCTCTGAATTTAAAAATTTCGAATTGAAACAAGACGATTCCCAGAATAAAGGTTTAAAAATAAGTGAAACGTAATTAGAAATTATTTCTTTGGCATGAAAATTATTTCCCATTTTTTCCGGCAGAAAAAAAAAATAAAGGAAACTGAACCCCTGTTGAAGGTTTATTCCCACCCAAGATCAGGTACGCATTTTTTGGAGGCTTTTTTAGGGAAAAATTTCTATCCTTTAATGAATTTGGAAGTTGAGGAGGTAATTTGGGGCCATTGGTCGGATAGAAAAATTAATCACAAAGGAAATCCATATGGGAAATTGTTTGGAAATCATTACTTTCCGGAAGAGAACAAAAACATTTCACCAAAATTATATATATACCGGGACGGGAGGGCAGTAGCTTATTCAGTTTGGAAAACAGAAAATTTTCTTCATAAGGAATTAAAAGAATATGATTTCAATGAATTTTTGGAAATGAAAATTGATTGGTCAGGTTCCCCTGCTAATGAAGCACTAGAAGAATTTACTATACTAGATCATTGGGCTACACACGTAAAATCCTGGAAACAATTTGCAAATAATAATCCCAATGTTTGTTTAATTAAATACGAGGATTTATTGTCTCAACCTCACGATGAATATCTAAGAATTTATAATCACTTTCAGAATTTATTTCCTTCGCATGTCCTTAAAAAAAAAGATGAATTAGACAGAATAAAGGAGCCAGTTGGATTACTCCCAAATAAAGCTATTGCAGATGCATGGAAAAATAATTTTTCTGAAAAAAATTTAATAAATTTTCGCTTAATTACGGAAAAGTATCAGATTAAAGATTATTAAAAATGAAGGATTGAAGGCTCAGAAAAAAATAAATATCGCCTTTATAGTAAAAGGATTTCCGACCTTATCACAAACTTTTATTGTCAATCAAATAGTGGCTTTGTTGAAAGAAGATCATGAAGTTGATATTTTCGCTTTCAGAAAAGGTGATTTAACTAATTTACATCCTGATATTGCTAAATATCATTTATTAGATAGAGTTACTTATAAAGAAGAAATACCGCCTTCAAAAAAAAGAAGAGTTAAAGATCTATTGCTGTGGGCAAAGAAAAATTTTTTCCATATCCATTGGAGAACATTTTTACATGCTTTATTGTCTGAGCAATATAATAAGAAAACTTTTTTAAATCTGTTTTATAACAGTAAATGGTTTTTGGCCGGGCAGAAATATGATATTGTCCACGCTCATTTTGGCGATAACAGCATTCCTATTGCATACTTAAAAGAGAAAGGGATTCTTAAAGGAGTGAAGTTTGTTGTTACCTTCCACGGTTATGATTTAACTCCTACTTTAATATCTTATTATAAACATCAATATAAAGAAATTTTTGAGCATGCTGATGCCTTTACTGTTAATACACCGTATACCAAAGACCTTCTTTTAAAAGTTAAACCTCATTTACAAAATATAAATATTTTACCTGTGGGACTCGATCCTTTCCTTTTTCAAAGGGAAAATAAATTAAAGAATAATTTTAGAATTCTTTTTTGTGGGAGACTCATCCCATTAAAAGGTCCATTTTTATTATTGGAAATTATTGCAGAATTAAAAAGGAGAGGTTTTCTTGATGTTGAATTAGAAATTATTGGTGATGGGGAATGTAAAGGAAAATTAAAAGAAAAGGTAGAACAAATGAATATTGAAAAAAATGTCTTTTTTAGTGGTGCTTTAGATCAGTTAGAAGTTAAATATAGCATGGAAGATGCATCTGTGCTTCTACATCCTGGAATATATGATCCACAAACTGGTAGGGCTGAAACTCAGGGATTGGTAATCCAGGAAGCCCAAGCTATGGGGCTCCCGGTAGTTGTATCAGACGTCGGGGGAATGAAATATGGACTAATCCCTGGTGAAACGGGATTTGTTGTAAAAGAAAATGATATAAGTGGTTTTGCAGATGCTATTGAAGAATTGATTCTTAGCAAGGAACTGGGAGAGAAAATGGGGAAGCGTGGAAGAGAATTTGTTGAAAAAAATTATGACTCTTCTGTTTTAGTCAAGAAATTACTGGATTTATATAGAACTCTTTGAATTCTTTCCTCTATTTAGAATATTTAACTTTCTTGTTTAAAAGAAAAAGATTGATAAATTTTATAGGCTCAGACAAGGTTGGCAGCCATGTTTCTTATATTGCAACTTAAATTCGCACAAAACTGAATGCTTTAGTTTCCATAATTATCCCAACTTTTAACCGTGCCCACTTTCTCGGCCAAACCCTTGACTCTATTCTTGTGCAAACATATAAAAATTGGGAATGCATAGTAGTGGATGACGGCTCTGCAGATTATACCAAAGAGTTATTGGAATTCTATTGTGAAAGTGATTCCAGGATTCAATTTCACCAACGACCAAAAAACAAAAGAAAAGGGGCAAATGCTTGTAGGAATTATGGGTTTGAATTAAGTAAAGGATTATACATTCAGTGGTTTGATAGTGATGACTTAATGCTACCTGATTTTCTAAAAATTAAAGTAAGAGCACTAGAAGAAAATGATGTGGATTTTGTGATATCAAAATCGGAAAATTTTTGTGATCCTAATCCAAATAACATCATTAGCCATAATGAAGTGTATTATTTATTTGATGAGTATAAAATAACCAATTATAATTATATAACTCAAAAGATAAATTGGTTAACCTATGATTTCATGGGAAAAAGAGAATTATGTGCGAAAACTACATATAACGAGGAATTGTTTTCGAGCCAGGAATATAATTTCTTTTGTAAAATTACTTGTTATTCAAATAGCTGCTATATAATTAATGAATATCTAACCAGGAGGAGAGTTCATGAAGATTCGATAAGATCTCAAGTACAATCTTTAAATACATTTGAAAAAGAAAAAGCTAGCGATAATATAAATTATGAAACTTGGAAAGATATTGCCAACTTGCGGCCTGGTACTGCATCTGAAAAATATATCATCTACAAATTGATTAAGATCAATAGTCGAGAGCTTCCTAGTCATAGAATTTTGATGAATGTTTGCATAATATTGATACGGCAAAAACGTATTTGGGTAGCTTTTTATATGATTTTATATTTACATATTTATAAAATAACTGGAAGGGGAAATCTTATACGAAAGAGATTAATAAAATCAATCTCTTTATAAAAACCAGCAACAATGTTATTTTCATTACTTATTGCCAATTTTAATAATGGTGTTTTTTTTAAAGATTGTTATAAAAGTATTATGGAGCAAACTTATAATAACTGGGAGGTTATTATAGTAGATGATGCTTCAACTGATGATTCATTAAAAATTATTAAAGACACTATAGGAGATGACGGTCGCTTTAAATTATTTTTAAATAAAAGGAATAAAGGCTGTGGGTATACCAAAAGGGAATGTGTTGAATTTTCAAATGGAAATATTTTAGCCTTTCTCGATCCTGATGATGCACTTATGCCTGAAGCCCTAAGTATAATGGTTAAAGAGCATAAGGAAAATGGAGATGCATCAATTATAACCTCAAAATACATGACTGTGGATGGTGATTTCAACACAATAGAAAAAGATTCACATGGAAGTGAAATACCATTAAACAAGTCATATCTCACTTATAGGAAAGGTGCTATGACACATTTTGCCACTTTTAAGAGAGATAATTATTTTAAAACGCCCGGCATTGACCCCTTCATGAAAAGAGCCGTAGACCAGGATTTATATTATAAACTCGAAGAACAGGGTTTACATAAATTTTTAAACAAAGTTTTATATAAATACAGATTACATGATGAGGGTATTTCCCAGGGAGAAAATAAATTAAAAGCGTGGGATTGGCATTTTTATGCTAGTAAGAAAGCTTTTAAAAGGAGAAGAATTAAAAATTTTAAAGTTCATAATTTTTCGGATAGTGAATTTGAATATTTTAGTTATCAATACTACTTAGGTAAATTAGAAAGATCAAAGGGTGTAAAAAATATTCATCACTGGATTTATTTTAATATTAAAGTTTTAATATTAAAAAGTCTTAAAAATCAAAGAGAGGTATGAAGAATCCCTTGGTGTCAATTATAATCCCGTGTTATAATCAAGCAGATTACCTGGCGGATGCATTAGAGTCTGTAAAAAATCAGACCTATAATGATTGGGAATGTATTATAATTAACGATGGAAGTCCAGATGATACTCAAAAAGTTGCATCATTCTATTTGATGAATGATAATAGATTTAGATATTTTTTTCAGAAAAATAAAGGTGTTAGTAATGCAAGAAATAATGGGATAAAGTTATCAAGAGGTGATTTTATTTTACCATTAGATGCAGATGATGTAATAGATTCAAATTATTTAAGAGCCGCTGTTGAGTGTTTTGAAAATGATAATAAGCTGAAGATAGTTTATTGTAAGGCCGAAAAATTTGGTATTGAAACTGGACCGTTAATCTTACCAGAATTCTCACTTCCTAATTTAGGTAAAAAAAATATGATTTTTTGTACTGCTTTATTTAGAAAAAGCGATTCCGAAAAAATTGGAGGTTATGATGAAAATATGAAAGAGGGTCTAGAAGATTGGGATCATTGGATAGGTATTTTGAAAAATGGCGGGAAGGTTAAACGTCTTAATTTTGTAGGTTTTTATTACAGAATTAAGGAGAATTCTAGAAATAAAAACATGAATCCTTATGAGAGAAGGAAATTAGTGAAATATTTAAGTATTAAGCACGCTGATTTTTTTGTCAACCTTTATGGCCCTTTTACCGAAATAGCAGATAGAGAAAAATATTTAAAAAAGGAATTTTTAGAAATTTTAAAAAGCAAAAAAGTGGTTCTTGATATTTTTTTCAAAACATTCTTTGGTTTTATGCCATTTGGGGGGGGATATTTAAATAAACAGAAATAGAAATAAATATGGATAATAATGAATTGGATAGCCTATGCATAATTATTGTCACATACAATTCTATGCCCTGGATAGAAAAATGTTTAAGTAGCTTAAAAAATTTTCGGGTTATTGTAGTAGATAATAATTCCAGCGATAACACTGTTCAGTTTTTAAAAAATCAGTATCCAAGAATAATATTATTGGCTCAACAAGAGAATTTAGGGTTTGGGAAAGCTAATAATATTGGTATTCATGAAGCATTAAAAATTGGTAGCACCAATTTTTTACTTTTAAATCAGGATGCATATATTAATCCAAAAGCGATTAATAGCTTGTTTGAACTTCAAAATAAATATCCTTCTTTTGGTGTAATTAGTCCTATTCACTTAGACTCGTCCGGCAATCAATTGGATAAGGGATTTGCTGAATATGTAAATTTTTCAAATGCACCTGCGTTTATAAGAGATTTAATATTAAAGAATCAAATTAATGATGTTTATGCAGTTCCATTTGTGAATGCAGCGTGTTGGATGCTATCCCGAAGGTGTTTGGAAATGGTAGGGGGATTTGATCCTATTTTTTTTCTGTATGGCGAGGATGATAATTATTGCCAAAGAGTTTTATATCATAGTTTTAAAATAGGAGTTGCCTCTAATATTTATGTTATTCATGATAGGGAGCAAAGGGGGAGAAAAAAAGAGTTTTTTTTAAGCCAGGAAAAATTTTATAAAACTAAATATGCTAATATAAACATTGATAATCTCCATGAGCTTGAAACGCACAAAAAGCGTCTTCGTAAATCGATGTCAATCAATTTATTAAAGATAAAATCAAAAAAGTTTAAAATAGCTAAGAATGAATTAGCTTTATTAGAGAAAATTGAATCTGAAATTATATTAAGTAGAAATATAAATAAGAACCCAGGATTACATTATTTATAAGATATTTACTTTTTATACCCAAATAATAAGAGTGTTAGTATCCGTTATCATACCTGTTTTTAATCGATATAATTTCATCGGGGAAACCTTGAATTCTTTATTGAACCAAACTTATAATAATTGGGAATGTATAGTAGTGGATGACGGTTCTACTGATTACATTGATGAATTAATGGAATTCTACACAGAAAAAGATGTTCGCATTAATTTTTATCGACGACCAGAGAATAGCATAAAAGGAGCTAATGCTTGCAGAAACTATGGATTTCAAATAAGTAAGGGTGAGTATATACAGTGGTTAGATTCAGATGATATAATGTGCAATGATAAAATTCACACACAATTAGAAGCGCTAAGGGATGAAAGTGAAACCACCATTGCAACCTGTAAATTTGGCTATTTTAAGTTAGTGAATAAAGATTTGAAAGTGAGAGAAAATATAAAGACCTATCAAAATTTCTCATTTGGAAATGATTTGTTATTGTGTTTTGGCAAATTTGAAGAGTATTTTCCATTACATGTTTATCTAACTCCCAGGTTTTTAGTGGAAAAAGTTGGGGGATGGAATGAGGACCTGGAAATTAACCAAGACGGAGAGTTTTTTAGTCGTATTTTAATGGAAGTCCATAAAGTAATTTTTGTAGAAAGTGAGGTTTTTTATAGAATAGGTGAATCAGATAGCATAAGCGTATTTGATTCGGTAAATAAAGCGAATAAGGTAGTTGAGTCGTGGCAACTGATTGAGAAAAATATCAATCAAAAAAACCATCCATATATTAAGCAGGCGAAAAGAGTTCTTTATCGAAAATTAAAGGAAAAATACCCTGAAGTAATTCGTGAAAACTTTGAATTTTTAAAGGCCGGAATACCATTAAAACAAAGAATTTTACTAAAATATTTACATTGAAAACCGTAGTATTTAAAATATGGAAGTTTCCGAGGTTATCTGAAACTTTTATCATTAATCAAATTATAACCGCAATTAATTTGGGTTATAATGTTAAGATACTCGTAGGGGACTTATTGGATTTTAATAGTTCTTCACAGAAAGAATTGTTTTTGAAATATAACCTAAGTGAGAAGATAATAATCCAGGACTATAAAATACCAACTAATAAAGTATATAGGGTTTTAAAAGGATTTTTCTTAGCTGTAAGCCATATTAATTTATTCTTCTACATCATTAAATATTACCGTCAATATTCTAAATTTAGTTTTACTTACTTGTATGAATTAATTTTTTTTAGTCAATTTAGAGAGGTTGAAAATTTACATGTTCAATTCGGAACCAATAAACATCCTATAGATTTTTTAAAAATGATTGGTTTCTTAAAAGGTAAGCTTATTGTAAGTTTTCATGGTCATGATCTGTATTTTCCTATTAATGGAAGAATTGATGATAAGGATTATTATAAGAATTTATTTATTGCAGGAGATTATTTTATTGCCAATACTCCATACCTAAAAAAAAATTTATTAAGTCTGGGTGCCGAAGAGGATAAGATCAGGATTATTCCCGTAGGAGTAGACGATAAATACTTTAAACCTAAAAAGCATAAAGAACTGAGTGATTATATATCTTTAGTTACCGTAGGTAGGCTGGAAACATTTAAAGGACAAAAATTAGGTGTAGAATGCGTGAAAAATTTAATTTTAAAAGGTTGCAACATTAGATATACCATTGTAGGAAATGGAAGGGAGTACAATAATCTTAATAAATTAATTAAAACGCATGGATTAGATGACAAAATTTTTCTTACCGGCGCCAAAAACCAGGCAGATATTAAAGCAATCCTGTTAAATAGCGATATTTTTTTAATGACCTCAATTACAGATCCTAATTATGGTGTAGAAAGTCAGGGTTTGGTTACCGCTGAAGCTCAGTCCTGTGGCCTACCCGTAGTTGCATTTGACTCAGGCGGGATAAAATATACCTTAGAAGATGGTGAAACGGGCTTTTTATGCAAGGAGTACAATTTGGATTGCTATACAGATAAATTGGAAATGCTAATAAATAATCCAGAATTGAGAAATACAATGGGGGCAAACGCCAGGAAATTTATTTCTACTAATTTCTCACAGAATTCACTTAATAAAAAATGGGATAAAATTTATTCCTAAGGAACGGGACTTTTAGAATTAGATGTTGTATTATAAAACCAGAAGAAACATTAAGAAGGAAATTTTATTTCTTCTCAGGTATTATTCCATTTTATTCCACTCATCAAAGGTTAGGGAAAAAGAGAAAACTATAAAAGTTGATATAACAAAACTTTCAAAGAACAGATATCTGTATAGCTTTCTTAAATTTTTCGATTTATGTGGGTATACTGTGTTTATCCCCAATAATAAAAAACTTTTAAGGGAATTAATAGAGAAAAAAGGACAATATACCTTCATGCCTAATTTACTGGAAGAAGGTTTTGTGAAATTTGGAGAACCTAATAAAGCTATAAATATATCATTCTCGGCTGAACAGTTAAGTAATGATTATTTCACTCCATTATTTTCTAAATATAATGAGAAAGTTTATCATGTCCCCATTTGTAAATTTCCCACTTTTTACAACATCTATCACCAAATCCCTAATAAAGAAAGTGTAAAGCATAATAAAAGATCAGTTTTTATGGCTGGAAATATTGATCCTGTAAATTATCAAAAAATAAAATTTTCAGGTCTTTTTGCTTTACCTAGTCGCCTGGATGTTGCGGAATATTTATATGGAAATATCGCATTTAGGAAATTAAATTCACTTATTGAGCTTAATGAATTTATCAATAGTTTAGAAGACGAAAAAATAATTATTATTGATACTTCCAAAGATTTTAGGATTAGAGGAGGAGATCTGAACTTTATTTATCAGAGCTTCAATTTTTATCTTGCTCTTCCGGGAGTAGATATGCCCTATTGTCACAATCTTATAGAGGCAATGTCAAATTCATGTATTCCTATTATACATTTATCTTATGCTGAACTAATGATTCCTGCTTTAGAGGATAATAATACTGCTTTGGTTTACGAAAATTTTGAACAATTAGATGAAAAAATAAAATTTGCATTCTCTTTACCGGAGAAGGGAATTATTAGAATGAGAGAGAATGTAGAGAAATATTATAGTGCTTATTTATCCCCAGAAGCTGTTGTAAATAAATTAGAAAATGATAGCTTCGATAAAATTTACATACAAGCTTCTTATAATAGCGTAAAATACTTAAAGGAGGTAAATGTTTAAGGATAATATAAAATTGGTTTCAGTTATTATTCCATGTTATAATGATGGAAAATTTATAGAGGAGGCTGTGAGGTCTGTTATAAATCAAACCTATCCTCATAAAGAGATTATTGTGGTAGATGATGGGTCGAACCCTTCCACAAAATCTTATCTTAAAAAGATAAAATTAATAATTGATAAATTAATTATTCAAGAAAACCTTGGCGTTTGTCACGCAAGAAACAATGGTATTGACGCCGCAACGGGAGAATATATTGTGACATTAGATGCTGATGACTATTTTGAACCAGATTTTATAATGAAAGCTATAGACATTTTGGATCGAAATAGCACCATAGGATTGGTTTCTTGTTATGCAAGATTAATTAAGGACGGGCATGTGTATAAGGTTCAAAAACCGAAAGGAACAGGATTAGATAGAATAGTTTTTGAAAATAATGCTTATGGGTGTTTAATGTTTAGAAAACAATGCTGGAGGGATGTTGGAGGATATGATATTAATATGCGTAAAGGCTATGAGGACTGGGAATTTAATATTTCAGTCTTAAAAGCTGGCTGGGGTCTTTATGTATTAAAAGAACCACTTTTGAACTATAGGAACAAACCAAACTCAAGAAATAAATCTATTAGTATTCAGGATAATATAGATCTTGTTAAATATATATACAGAAAGCATTCAGATATTTACATCGAAAATTATGATACTATGGTAGAGGTGATTTTTGATAAATTAAAACAAGCAAGAATTCAAGAAACGAATATTAAAAATTCCTACGATTACAGGCTCGGAAGTATACTTATTTTTCCTTTTAGGATCATTAAATCATTTTTTCATTCAAAAAAATAATAATGGATTTAGGTCTTGTTTCTATTATAATACCCACATATAATCGAGCCGAGCTATTAAGTGTTACTTTGGAAGCATTTAAAAAGCAAACCTATAAAAACTGGGAATGTTTAATAGTGGATGATGGTTCTACGGATAATACTGCAGATTTGGTAAATAGTTTTATGGCAGAAGATTCTAGATTCATCTTTTATCAGCGACATCAAGATTTAATTAAAGGGCCTGCTACGTGTAGAAACCTGGGCTTGGATATGGCAAAAGGAAATTTCATTCAATTTTTTGATGATGATGATATTCCGATGGATGATATGCTGGAAAGGAAAATTAAATTAATAGTTAAAAGAGATGCTGATGCAGTGATAAGTGCTTTAAATATTTATAATTGTAATAATAATAAACTGATTTCTATTAATAGCATTAAATCATGTAATCTGGTAGAGGATTATTTTAAACATAAGATATCCTGGTATATATGTGGCCCTATGTGGAGAAAAAGCTTTCTCATTGAAAAATTTGACTCCGAAATTGAATTAATGGATGATTGGGATTTTAATCTACGTAATATTTATAACAAGCCCAGGGTGGAGTTTATAAGCGACCCTTTAATGAATTATTGTAAAAGAATAAATACATTAAAAACCCTATCTACTACCAGAAATATAAAACAACTTAATTCAGAGTTCCTTGCTTTTAGAAAGCATTTTAGATATTTAAAAAAGAAAGGTCTTTTGGACGAAAATTTAAGGAAATATTATATATATAGAATAATAAACATATTCCGAAAAATAAATGAGAAGAAAACATCTTTAAGATTTGATATACTTAAGGAAGCAATAATAAATTTAAGATTAAATGAATTTAAAACCTTTCTAAGGTTAAGTTTCGGCCTTATGAGTTATTCTTTTTTTTATAGAGGTTATCGTTTAATATATTACAAAGAATAGATAACAAGAATGATCTTAATAATATTAAATACCTTCAATAGGGCTCATCTAATTCTAGAAACTCTAAATTCAATTAAAAACCAGTCGTATACCAAATTTCATTGTCTTATAATTGATGACTTTTCAACAGATAATACTTCCGATATTGTAAGTGAGTTTATTAAAGCAGATTCAAGATTCCGATATTTAATAAAGCCCAAAGAATATGTGAAAGGGCTTTCGGCGGGTAGAAATTATGGATTAGATTTAGCCGAGGGAATTCAACCTGAGTTTATTCAGTTTTTTGATGATGATGATATTATGCATCCAAAAAAACTCGAGCTACAAATGAAGGAGTTACAGAAAGACACTTCTTTGGACTTTTCCATTTGTGGAGCAAAAAATTTTAATCAATATGAAGAAATCGCCTGGGATGAACACCAGGAAAATACTTTCTTGAATAAATATTCTTTAGCAGATGCGTATTTAATTGGAGATATCCAATTTGTTGCCCAGGTGCCTTTGTTTAAATATTCTTTCGCAAAAAACTTTCGGTTTGATGATACGCTCTTTTATGCTGAAGAGTGGGTTTTATTTGTTCAGGAATTTTATAAGACTAATCCAAAGTTTAGTGCCTTAAAAAAGGTTTTATTTTATAGAAGAAAACATGCGAATTCAATCACGGAGAATAATGATGAAAATTTTTCTCGAAGAAAAACTTCTGCAGTAGTAGGGATTAAAATTTTCAACTATTTAGATAGCCATCATATTCATACAAAAACAACTCTTTTATATTTTACCCGGCAGTTTTTATTGTATAAATATGATTCTAAATTATTAAGCCGTATTCAAGAGATTATCGGAAAGGATTATCCCGAATTAATCACAAGATTTAAAATTGCTATTTTAGGTCACTGGTTTATGAGAAAGGTAATATTAAAAATTTTAAAATTCTGACTTTAAAGTTGAAGCCGTTAATATCTGTAATAATCCCAACCTTTAATAGAGGTTCTTTGCTTGAAGAAACTCTAAGGGCGGTACAACATCAAACTTTTAGGAATTGGGAATGTATTATTGTGGATGACGGTAGCAATGATGATACAGAACAAATCGTGAATGCTTTTAAAGTTTCAGATCAGCGGTTTTTCTATGTCAAAAGACCTTCTCATTATACTAAAGGTGCTTGCGCTTGCAGAAATTACGGCTTCGTACAAAGTGTTGGGAAATATATTCAGTGGCTAGATGACGACGATCTTTTATCGAGAGATAAATTGCTTTTGCAATCACAAAAGCTAGAAGATCTTAATAATCCGCTAATTTTCACAACTTGTGATTGGGATTTGATGTGGCCAGGCAAAATACTGGAACGTAAAAATGTTTTATGTAATAAGGATTATTTGCTTCCGGGAGAATATTTTAAAACTTTAAGGGTTCATCAAACTTTCGTTCCTATTCACACTTTTCTAATTTCTCGTCTTTTAATTTTAAAAGCGGGGTTGTGGAACATTCAATTAACTTTGAATGATGATGCAGAGTTCATTTCAAGAGTAATAATACAGTCTGAAAAATTGATCAATACGAAGAGCTGTTATGTTCTTTATAGGGAACATATGGGGGAAAGAATAAGCAGAAAGAAAGATGTGAGTAAATTAAAATCACAGATTTTCAGTCTAAAATTAATTGAACAGCATTTAGAGCAAGATAATATTATAAGTAAGTCGTATTTTAAATGGAAACTTCTTTTATTATTCCATCAAAATTGGAAATTACATAAACCAATTTTAAGAGAGGAAAATATATTTTTTCTTAGATATGACATTGATCTAAGATTTGCTGATTATTATATTTTGAAGCATTGGATATATCAGAAAATATATCCTTTTTATAAACGTAGGATTAAAAGTAAAATTTGAAAATACTCATCTGTTTCGGTACCCGACCTGAAGTCATTAAAATGGCTCCAATAATTCTTGAGATGGAACGTCGTGGATTGCAACCAGTATTTTGTACTACTGGGCAGCACCGGGAAATGCTCGACCAAATGCTGAAAGTTTTTAACCTAGAACCACATTACGATCTTGATTTAATGAAAGCCGGCCAAACTTTGAATAGTTTAAGTGCTGAAATTTTTAAAGAAATAGACAGCATATTTGATCATGAAGAACCTGATGTGGTTTTAGTACAGGGAGATACCACCACGGCAAACATTATTGCCCAGGCCGCATTTCATCGGAAGATAGCCGTGGGGCATATTGAAGCCGGTTTAAGAACTTATCAAAAATATTCTCCATTCCCTGAAGAAATTAATAGGCAGCTTATAAGTAGAATCGCTACCTGGCATTTTACTCCAACAGAAAAAGCTACTGAAAATTTACTTTCAGAGGGAATAAAGAAAGAAGCTATTGTTTTAACCGGGAATACGGTCATTGATGCTTTAAAAATGATAGAAAGTGAACTGGATGCAGAAACTATTTCAAATAATCTTGGATTAAAATTAACCGACTTTGAAGAAATGATTTTGGTAACCGGACATCGCCGAGAGAATTTTGGGAAAGGGATCGTGGAACTATGCAATTCTCTTTTAGAACTGGCGAAAAATAAAGAAATTCTTATAGTGTTTCCGGTTCACTTAAATCCGGGAACCAAAACGATCGTAGAAGAAAGACTGAAGGAACAATTGAATATTAAGTTGTTACCACCTGTAAATTATCCGGAAATGGTATGGCTCATCAGCAACTGTGATCTTATCATATCCGATTCCGGAGGAATTCAGGAAGAAGCTCCTACTTTTAAGAAACCAGTTTTGGTAACAAGGGACTATACCGAAAGAGAGGAAGCGGTTAAAGCCGGTTTTTCAATTCTAACAGGATCAAATTCTCAAAATATCCTGAGCCATGCATTTAGAATTTTAAAAGATCCACCAAATTTTCAGGATGTGGAGAATCCTTTTGGTGATGGAAATGCAGCTAAAAGGGTTGTAGATTTCTTAGAGAAACAAGCCACTTCCACAGGTCTCTCCTGAGTTTAATGGACGGGGCTCATTCTTCATTGTTCTCTATTAAACTAAAATTTCTCTCTTATTGAGCTTGTTGAAATATGAAAATTCATAGTTTTACTGAAAACTCCTTAGCAGTGCTCCAGAAGAAGATCTTGATTGTTGTTGAATCTATAGACGTAGATGATAGTAGCGGCTCAAAGGCTAATGTGGCCTTGATTCATAATCTTCAGCAATCCGGTTTTAAGCTTTTAGTATTACACTATACTCGTAAGGAGATCCAGTTAGCATCTGTAAAATGTATCGCCATAAACGAAGAAAAATTTAGCGCTAACTACTTCCTAAGTAGAATACAGCGTAAAATCCAACACTGGTTTGGAGTTAACCTGGCAAAATATTTAGAACCCAAATTCGGTTTCAGTTTTACATTCTTTAACGACGTACAAATTATTAAAAATGCGCTTGAAAAGCATAAAGGTTTTAATCCAGACCTGGTTTTAACTTTGAGTAAAGGAGCCAGTTTTAGGCCTCATTATGCGATGCTGAATTATCCAAATTTTCATGAGCAATGGATGGCTTATATTCATGATCCTTATCCATTTCATTATTATCCTGAACCTTATAACTGGAGTGAACCTGGATATACTAAAAAGATTGAATTTTTCAGCGAACTTGCGGAAAAATGTAACTGGGTTGCGTTTCCCAGTGAACTCTTAAAAGAATGGATGACAGAAAAGTTTTCCGAATTTCAGGGAAAGGCAGTAATTCTTCCGCACCAGCTTATTGAAAACCAAATTTCAGAGGAATTGCCCGATTTTTTTGATCCTGAAAAATTTACGGTAATGCATGCCGGAAACCTCATGAAACAAAGGCCCCCTTTTCATCTTATTAAAGCGTTTCAGAAGTTTCTAGAAAATGTCCCGGAAGCTAAAAAAAATGCTCATTTATTATTAATCGGCAATGCCAGTTATCATAAAAAAGAACTGGAAAAAGTAAAGAAGTCCTTTGAAACGGTTGTAATCAGAGATTATTTGGAATATAAACAGACCCAGCAGCTTCAAATAAATGTTTCTGTAAATGTGATCCTGGAATCCAAAGCAGAACTAAGTCCCTTTCTTCCCGGTAAATTTCCTCACTGTATCGCTGCAGAAAAACCTATATTGTTGTTGGGGCCTAAAAAAAGTGAATCCCGGAGATTACTGGGAGAAGAATATCTTTATTGGTCTGAAATTGATAATGAATCTAAGATAACACAACTTCTGGAAGACTTATATAAAAGCTGGTTGGAAAATAAAATGAATTTACAAATGAAGCGAGAGGATCTTAAGAATTATCTTTCTGCAGATCATTTAAAGGCTGAAATTGAAAAGATCCTGAATTAGGCAATGGAAGCATCTATTCTCATAGTTTCAAAAAATCGGAAAGAAGAGCTCTTTAAAACGCTAAGAATTCTGGAAAATTATATTGATTATAATAAACATGAAATACGGGTCTTTTTGGATGGTTGTACCGATAATTCTAAATTTTTACAAGAAGATTTCGAGTATATACATTGGTTTTCTTCTGAAAAAAGCATTGGTGCCTCCAGAGCGAGAAATATTCTTTATAAAACGGCTAAAGGTAAATTGTTGTTCGGTTTTGATGATGATGCTCATCCTCTTCAACCTGATTTTATTCAGATTTCTGAAGAGCTTTTCCGTGGGAATCCAACAACCGGAATTTTAGCCTTTAAAGAGATTAAAGGAGTGTTCGAGGGAGACGAACATATTCCGCAGAAACAACTAATTTCCAGACCCGACCTTCTGGTGAATGATTTTATAGGATGTGGCTTTGTAGTAAAAAAAAATGTATACGAAGAAACAAGAGGCTTTCCGGCCTGGATAGATATTTACGGAGAAGAGGTTTGCCTGGCATTAGAAGTTCTAAATAGAGGATATAATATTATTTTCACCCATAAAATACAGGTGAATCACCGGGTAGATTTAGAAAAGCGAAAGCTAATCGGAGCTAATTATTTCAGGTTTGGGAAACAGCTTAAAAATACCGCCTATTTTTATATGGTCTATTATCCATTTCCATTGTTGTTGAAGAAGATCGCCCGACTTTATTTTCTCAATTTTAAAAAATATGCATTGAAAGATAAAAGGTATTTAAAGGAGTTCTGGAAGGCATTTTTTATCAATATATTTAATTTTGGTAAAATATGGGTAGAAAGAAAACCGGTTAAAGGGGAAACACTAGTTACTTTTAATAAACTCTCAAAACCGCAGTATTAATGGCGTTTATAATTGCAGAAATTGGTCAGGCACATGACGGCAGTCTGGGTATGGCATTAAGTTACATCAGAGCACTCGCTGAAACGGGGGTAAATGCCGTTAAATTTCAGGTTCATATAGCAGAAGCAGAAAGTAGCGAATTTGAACCGTTTCGGGTTAAGTTTTCTCAGCAGGATAAAACAAGGTTCGATTACTGGAAGCGGATGAGTTTCACAGAAGAAGAATGGAGACTTTTAAAAAATGAATGTGATAAAAATAAGGTAGAATTTCTAGCTTCACCTTTCAGTAATGAAGCGGTAGATCTTTTAGAGAGATTAGGTGTAAACCAATATAAAATAGGTTCTGGAGAAGTAAATAATTTTTTATTGCTTCAAAAAATTGCCGATACGGGAAAACCAGTAATTCTATCTTCTGGAATGAGCTCTTTTAATGAGCTGGATGATTCTGTAAAGTTCTTAAAAGAAAAAAAAGTCGGCTATTCTATTTTGCAATGCACTACTGCGTATCCAACAAAACCTGAGGAATACGGGTTGAATGTTATAGCGGAATTGAAGGAAAGGTATAATGTACCTATAGGCTATTCCGATCATTCTGCGAAAGTAGAAACCTGTATTGCAGCTGCTGCTTTGGGAGCTTCAATTTTAGAATTTCATGCTATTTTCTCCAGAAAGAGTTTTGGTCCCGATGCGACTTCTTCTTTGGAAATAGAGGAAATTAAGGCTTTAGTAAACGCTATTCAAAATATCGAATTAGCAAGGAGTAACCCTGTTGATAAAAGTGATAATTCAAAATTCGCCTCCCTAAAAGATATTTTTGAAAAGTCTCTGGCGGTGAATAGAGATCTAAAAGAAGACCACCTTATTCAGTTTGAAGATCTGGAGGCAAAAAAGCCTAAAGGCTTTGGAATTCCTGCTTCCGGATTTGAGATGGTGATTGGAAAGAAGATTAAACAGGACTTAAAGCAGTGGGATTTTTTACAGGAGGAGGATTTGAAATAAAATATTTTATTATGCGAACCGTCATTGCGAGTCCGCCGCTGGTGGACGTGGCAATCTGCTGTAAGTTGTCTCCTAACACGATCGTGACTAAACTGCAACGGATTGCTTCGCTTCGCTCGCAATGACGTCTTCGCATGGATGGTTTCTGAGATACATCACTTCCAATGACGTTCATAAACAAATTTCCTACTTTAGCAAAACTAACTGAGAACTAAAATGCCAAAACGAAAAATTTGTGTAGTAGTTACCGCCCGTCCATCTTATAGTCGAATAAAGTCTGCACTTACTGCAATTAACGCACATCCATCTTTGGAACTTCAGCTTGTTTTAGCAGGTTCTGCATTATTGGATAGATATGGGAATGCTGCAGATTTTATCGAAAAAGACGGTTTTAAAGCAAGTGCCAAAGTCTTTATGGTTCTTGAGGGGGAAAATCCTACAACAATGGCGAAAACTACAGGGATAGGTGTGATGGAGCTAACAAATGTATTCTATAATCTTCAGCCTGATGCGGTAGTGACTATTGCCGATAGGTTTGAGACCATTGCTACTTCCATTGCTGCTGCTTATCAGAATATTCCCCTGGTTCATATCCAGGGCGGCGAAGTTACCGGCAGTATTGACGAGAAAGTAAGACACGCCAACACCAAACTAGCTGATCTGCATTTGGTTTCAAGTGATGATGCCAGGGCCAGGGTAATCAAATTGGGCGAAAACCCGGAAAAAGTTATTAATACTGGTTGTCCTTCCATAGATTTGGTGAAAGAGATTTGTGCTGAAGAGACACTGAATTTTGATCCAATTGAAAAATACGGCGGTGTAGGAGAAGAACTCAATTGGAAAGATGGCTACGCCGTGGTAATGCAGCACCCGGTAACTACCGAGTATCAAAAATCCCGAGAGCATATTACTGAAACCCTTGAAGCTATTAATAAATTAAACTATCCTGTTTTTTGGTTTTGGCCCAATGTTGATGCCGGTTCCGATGGCACCTCTAATGGAATTAGAACTTTCAGGGAAATGGTTAACCCAAAAAGCATTCATTTTTTTAAAAATATGGAACCATTGGATTTTCTGAGACTCCTAAAGCATTCAAGTGCCTTAATTGGAAATTCAAGTGCAGGGATAAGAGAATGTTCCTACCTGGGATTACCGGTAGTAAATATTGGAAATAGACAAAACCGAAGGTTACGAGGGAAGAACGTAAGAGATGTTTCGCCTCAAAGGGATGAAATTTATGATGCAGTGAAAGAGATTATTAACTATAATAAATTCCCTGGCTCTCAGATTTATGGCAACGGAGAAGCCGGAAAGAAAATAGCAGAGATTTTGGCAAGTTCAGAACTCAGCTTTAGTAAAACAATAAATTACTAATGAGGATTCTTGGAATTATACCTGCCAGGGGTGGAAGCAAGGGAATTCCTGGCAAGAATATAAATTTTCTGGCAGGAAAACCACTTTTAGGATATACTATCGAGGCAGCTTTAGATTCAAAACTACTTACTCGATGTATCTTAAGTTCAGATTCTCAAAAGATTATAAATACTGGACAACAGCTTGGGATAGAGGTGCCTTTTACCAGGCCTTCTCAACTTGCCGAAGATAATACTCCCTCTCTTGATGTTGTAAAGCACGCTTTGTCATATTTTGAAAATGCCAATGAGGATTATGATGCTGTTTGCCTCCTTCAGCCAACAACTCCTTTTAGAAAAAAAGGCTTAATAGATGAAGCTATCAAAGAATTTGAGTCAGGAAATCATGATTCTCTTATAAGCGTTCGGGAGGTTCCTCACGAATTCAATCCGCATTGGGTGTTTGAAGAGCAGAATGGAGCACTGCAAATCGCTACGGGGGAGAAGAATATTATTTCACGCCGGCAGGAATTGCCGAAGGCATTTCATAGAGATGGGGCTATATATTTAGTCAAAACAGATATTATACTCAAAGAAAATTCGCTTTACGGAGAGAATATTGGATTTATTGAGAATTCAGATACTGATTATGTGAATCTTGATACCGAAGCCGACTGGATGAAAGCGGAAATTATACTAAAAAGCAGATCTTAATGTGCGGCATAGCTGGAATTATATCTCCATTTGATCGTCAACGGGATCTGGAGCAAATGCTTGAATTACAAAAACATCGTGGACCGGATAACACGGGGAAATTTCATGATATTGGCTTTGCTTATCTTGGACATAACAGGCTTTCAATTATAGACTTAAACGATGCTTCAAATCAGCCATTTTCTGTAAATTCAGGTAGATACCAATTAAGTTTTAATGGTGAAATTTATAATTACCTTGAACTGCGTGAAGAATTAAAACCATTCTACGAATTTAAGACTGAGTCTGACACTGAAGTTCTAATAGCTGCCTATATTAAATTTGGGCAAAATTGTCTGGATAAACTGAATGGGATGTTTTCTTTTGCGATCTGGGATACAAAAGAAAAGTCTTTATTTGCTGCCCGTGACAGGTTTGGAGTTAAGCCATTTTATTATTCCAAAAATGCTGAAGAATTTTTCTACGCTAGTGAGATCAAGAGTATAACCGGAATCCTCAGAAACAATGAACCATCCTTAAAAGTATGGGCAAATTACTTCGCGTATGGATCATATGGTCTTCCCAGTGAAACTTTTTATCAGCATATTTTCCAATTACCGGCGGGGCATTTTCTAAGCTTTAAGAATGGTGAGCTGAAAATTCAACAATGGTATGACTTCGTTGAGAATGTTCAGAAAGTTAAAGTTTATGATAATATTGAAGAAGCCAAAGCGAAATATCTTAGCCTCTTAAAGGACAGCATTTCGTTAAGGTTTAGAGCCGATGTAGAAGTTGGTTTTAATATAAGTGGAGGAGTAGATAGTTCCCTTTTACTAGCTCTTGTGAATCAATATCAGGAGAAAGAAAGGATTAGTGCGTATACATTCTATTCAGATGATGAACGATATGATGAGTTACCCTGGGTAAAAAAAATGATATCGCAAACAGGAAATCCTTTATCAAAAATTCGACTTGATGTTAATGAAGTTGAAGAATTATCGAGAACCATAAGCATTATACAGGATGAACCATTTGGAGGATTTCCTACGATCGCTTATTCAAAAATATTCCTGCAGGCAAGGCAGGATAATGTTTTGGTACTTCTGGATGGTCAGGGGATGGATGAGCAATGGGCTGGATACGATTATTACCGTGGTGGGGATCATTCCAATAATATTCAGGGACAAAGAAGGGATTTCTCTCCTTTTAAAATAAATTGTTTGAGTAAAGAATTAATGAAATTTGCCGAAAAACCAAATTATCCTAAGCCTTTTGGTAATCAACTCCAAAACCTACAATATAGAGACCTCTTCTATACAAAAATTCCAAGAGCCCTAAGATTCAATGATAGAATATCTATGGCTGCCAGTACCGAACTCAGGGAGCCATTTCTTGATTACCGATTAGTAGAATTTGCCTTTGCTCAATCTGAAAATTTTAAGATTAAAGGCAGTGTAAATAAATACCTGTTACGTGAACTCGTAAAAGAACTGGTACCTTTAGGAATTTCTTATGCACCAAAACGTCCCTTGCAAACACCTCAACGAGAATGGCTTGGTGACGAATTAAGTGGTTGGGTAGAAGCACAATTAAACAGAATAGCGGAAAGCCAATACGCTAATTGGTTTGATGTTGATGAATTGCAAAATGAATGGCTGAAATATAAAGAAGGAGAGCGGCATAGTAGTTTTCACATCTGGCAATGGGTGAATGCAAGTTTTTTGCTTCACCAATAAACTAATCGCTTAGGCTTGTCGTTAATTTCTAATTATATTTGAACACGAATTTAGCCTAATATTAGTGTAAATGCTTATTCAAGAAAATGACTAAAAAAATAGATTCCGATAACACTTTGGGCTTGGTGATTACTGACGGGGTTGGTTTTCGGAACTTTTTTTTAAGCGGTTTTTTAGAAGAAATAAAGTCAAAATTTAGGCAAATAATTATTTTTTCTGCGCTTCCCAGCTCAGTTTTCAACAAATTTGATCTTTCCGGTTGTGTGTTGGTGCATCTGGAAGATTATCGTGAATCAGGTTTTAACTGGTTTTTTAGAAAAACCAAGGAGCTAGCGCATCTTAAGAAAAATGCTGGGAATAATTTTGGGTTTCAGGATAATCTAAGAGCAAATTATACTGAATCAAATTCAAGAAGGGGTAAACTTGTTAGATTCGCCTATAAGCTCAGCGAGCGTTTTAATTCTGAGGAATCAATAGAGAGGTTCTACAGGCTTCAGCAAAAAAGTTTTGCAAATCATTCTTCAACTAAAACCTATAGAAAACTTCTAAGTCAGTATAAACCTGGTCTTCTTTTTTTTACTCATCAAAGACCTCCTTATATCGCCCCACTTTTATACGCGGCAGAAAAAGAAAGAATAAAAACTTGTAGCTTTATTTTTAGCTGGGATAATCTTGCTTCTAAAGGAAGAATGGCCGGTAATTTTGATCATTATTTGGTATGGAGTGAGTTGATGAAAAAGGAACTACTTCAGTTTTATAGTAGAATTTCAGAAAAACAGGTTCAAGTGGTGGGAACTCCACAGTTTGAACCTTATGTGATGCCAGAGTACAGTAGTACTAAAAATGAATTCCATAATCGGTTTGACCTGGATTCTGAAATGAAGACTATTTGCTTTAGTTGTGGTGATGTTTCAACCAGTGCAAACGATCCGTTATATATTGAAACCATAGCCGAGTCTTTAATAAAAAATGAAATTGGGAAAAAACTTAATTTTCTTGTAAGAACCTCCCCGGCAGAGGAACCGGAAAGATTTTCTTATTTACGGGAAAAATATCCGTTTATAAAGTGGAATTATCCCGCCTGGACCCAAAGCAGAAGTGATCATTCTGAAGCCTGGTCACAACGAATTCCTTCAACCAAAGATCTTCAAGACCTTAGAATGATTTTAGAATTTTCAGATTTGGGTATTAATATGTGTTCTACGATGAGCCTGGATTTTATGGTTTTCGATAAACCGGTGATAAATCCCGTTTTTGGTAATGAAAATAACGAGCTTTATAATGATCAACGTTTTTTGAAATATGCTCACTATAAAAAAGTGGTAGAAAGCGGTGCGGTTATAATAGCCAAAAATAAAAAGGAATTAATAGCAGGAATAAATACATATTTAGAAAAACCAGGCCTGCATTTCCAGGAACGCAAATCTTTATTAAAACTGCAAATAGGTAAACCTCTTAAGGGAACTAGTGCAGGGATTGCCGCTTCACTAAAACAACTTTCCACAGCTTGAAAAATTCAAAACATATAGCAGTAATTTGCAACTATGAATTAAAACCGGAAAGGATAGGCGGAATGGATCGCTTCTTTATAGCCTATGATCAGGCTTGTAAAGAAAAAGGTTATGAAGTAGATTGGTTTTTTAGTAACAGCCAGGTTCATTCTTTTTATAAAAAATTAAAGGTTTTTGCTTCTGAAGGAATTTCTGCAGAAAATCACTTTCTTGAATATTCAAAGGATTCAAAGCGGTATGATATTGTAATTACTCATTTCATTGCCTTATGTACACCATTTTTTCAGAAGTTAAAAAGTGAACAGGAAGCTTATATAATTGCAGTAGATCATAATCCAAGACCGCTTAATGGATTTCCTATTAAAAAGCAATTGAGAAATAAGATCAAGGGAGTTTTATACGCTAAGTATATTGATTGTTTCGTAGGAGTATCGAAATATACTGTTAATTGTATTTTAGATGATTACGGCAGCCATTTAAAAAGGAAGACGCTACTTGTTTATAACGGAATAAAAACTTCTTTATATGAAGAAAGAAAATCCGAAAATTTTGGAAAGATGATCGTGGCTTCTCATTTGAGAGAATCAAAAGGGATTCAGGATCTCATTGAGGCTGTGAATTTGTTGCCCGAAGAAAATAAAATCTTGCTTAAAATTGATATATATGGAGAAGGTCCGATGCAAAGGGAATTAGAACGGAAAGTAAGACTATATCGCTTGGAAAATCGTATCACTTTTAAAGGAAGTTCTGCTGAATTGCCTAATCAGTTGCAAGAATATTCTTTTTTATTGCAGCCTACTTATATGGAATGTTTTAGCCTATCTATATTGGAAGCTCTGGCGGCAAATCTACCGGTAATTACCACTTCGGTTGGTGGAAACCCTGAGATCATCAAAGAAGAAGAAAACGGATTTATTTTTAAAGCTGGAGATATACAAACTTTATCTACTGTTATAAACAAGGTTTTGCAAAAACAATATAGAATTGATAAGAAAGTAAACTTGTTGATTAAAGAGCAATTTTCCCTGGAAAGAATGGTAGAAGAACATATAAAATTGTTGCCATGCACATAGGATTTCTTACCCCTGAATACCCACACCCTAAATCTACATCATCGGGCGGACTCGGCACCAGTATTAAAAACCTGGCATCTTCTCTTGTCGCCGAAAATATAAAAGTAAGTGTATTCGTCTATGGGCAAAAAACATCACTCAGGTTTAAAGAGTACGATATTGAATTTCATTTTATAGAACAGCGAAAATATAAGTTTTTTGGATGGTACCTTTATAGAAAACATTTACAAGCCTATCTTAATACTGCGATAATTAAAAATAAAATTGATCTTATAGAAGCGCCAGACTGGACAGGGATCACTGCCTTTATGAAGTTTCCATGTCCGTTGATTATTCGAATGAATGGGTCTGATGCTTATTTCTGTGCCCTGGAATGTAGGAGACAGAAATTTAAAAATCGCTTTTTTGAAAATTCAGCATTAGGATCGACAGATGCTCTTGTTTCGGTAAGTAGTTTTACTGCAGAAAAAACCAGGGAAATATTTAAGTTAAAAAGGGATATAGAAGTTATTCCAAACAGTATTGAGGCAGACAAATTCTCAGGGGCTGAAGAAGTAGCGATTAAAAACAGAGTTTTATATTTTGGGACTCTTATAAGGAAAAAGGGGGTGTTGGAACTTGCCGGAATTTTTAATGAAGTAATTAATAGAAATTCGCAAGCAGAACTATTTCTTATTGGTAAAGATGTGGTAGATATTTTTGAAGATAAATCTACCCTGGAAATGTTTCAAGAAAGATTAAGTGTTGAAGCTGCAGACCAGGTTAAATATTTTCCTGAAGTAAGTTATTCAGAGATAAAAGAACATATCTCCAGGGCAGCTGTCATCGTTCTGCCCAGTTTTGCAGAGGCTTTACCGATGACCTGGCTGGAAGCTATGGCAATGGAGAAGCCACTGGTTACCTCAAATATTGGTTGGGCAAAAGAAGTAATGCTTAACGAGGTAACTGGATTTACTGAAGATCCTAAAGATCATAAAGCTTACGCTGAAAAAATCCTTTACTTGTTAGATAATCCTTGTGAAGCGGCTGAAATGGGTAAGGCCGCTAGAGATAGAGTGAAAAAGAAATTTTCAACTCAAGTAGTGGTTAAAAGAAATTTAGCCTTTTACAAGAAGATCGTTGAAAATGGAAAAATATAAATGTTTGATAAAATGGAACTAAAGCAATATCAAACGAAAGATGGAGAGTATTTACTCTATACAGGAGAACCTGATTTTAATCTTCTGGAAGAGTTAGTTTCGGGGCCTGGTGATCTATGGCACAGTTCGCTGACACAAGGTTATCAAGATATTTTTCCTGAACTGGTTTATCAAACAGCTGTGTTTTGGTTTTATTTAAACGATTTGCCTAACCTGAATTATTCTGTGAACTGGAGGATTAACCCACATAGTTTTGTGGTTAGAAAAAAAAGTTGGGAATTTTTTAATGGATTTAGTGAAGAATATTTTTCAGTATCTACCGCTGCCCTAGACCTTGGTTATAGGATGTTAAGGTTTGGCGGTGCCGTTCCGCTCTTTGTTGATGGACTTTTTTCAAGCGAAAATAATGACCCGATTATTTCTGCAGAAGATCGTTATTTATTTTTTCTGAAAAATTTTAAAAAGAGGCATAGTTGGTATATGTATCTGAGAGAATCTTTAACTGACCCAATAAGAGAATTTAAAGCTTTTAATAAATCAAGAAGAAAAGAATTTAAAAAGCCTAATCTAGTTAGTTTTCCATCAAAACCGCTTACTAAATTAATTGGTAAGCCAACTGTAGATGTAATTATTCCTACTATGTTTCGCCAGGATTATTCGTTGCAATTGCTGGAAGATTATAAACATCAAACTTATTTACCCAAACGAGTTATTGTTGTTGATGCTACACCAAAAGAAGAGAGAGACATAAGTTTGTATAAAAAATCAGATTATCCTTTTGAATTGATAATCAAATGGCAAAAATCTAAAGGAAGCTGTAAAGCCAGGAATGAGGCGATTGAACTGTGTAGATCAGATTATATAATTTTTGCAGATGATGATACACGAATCCTCTCGGATTTTGTTGAGAATCATCTTAGATTTCTACAAACTTATAAGGTTGAGGGTTGTACTGGATTGGATATTCAAGCCTCAGATTATCGTCAGGATTTAGATGATTTGCGTAGAATTTTGAAAGGAAAAGGGAGAGAACGCTATAAGGCAGGGGCTGCTCAAACCTTTAATAATGCGAATTCTTGCGTAAAGCGGGAGTGGGTAGAAGAAATTAAAGGAAATGATATTAATTTTGATGGAGGTTATGGAGAAGATGCTGACTTTGGTTTCAGGCTCATAAAAAATGGTATGCTATTAATGCTTAACCCTTATTCGGTTAACTTACATCTAAAACCACCCTCAGGGGGATATAGATTTTGGGGTTTTCAATCTTCAGTTTTAGGAAAGAAACGAAAAAGACAGCCCTGGGAGCTGGATAAGCCAGTAGGTAAAATTAGACCTGTACCAAGCCCCACAATTCTTTATGGAATTTTAAAGCATTTTAAGCCAGATCAGGTGAAGGAATATAAAAGGCGTTATCTCTTTTTGTACCTTTCCAAAGATTTTAAAAAAATACCGTTGCGTTTTGTTAATCTACCTTTTAAAATTCTACAGTTTAATAAAGCCATGTTTTATGCTCAAAACCTTATGAAAAGAGGGGAGCGCTTTTAATAGAATTTGATGAAAATCACTTTAATCGTTTGCACCTACCAGCGGCCGGGACCTTTGCTAACACTGCTTGGCTCAGTAGTAGAGCAAACTCTTTTTCCGAACCAAATTCTAATTATAGATGGTTCTAAGAATGATGAGACGCAAAAGGAACTTCAAGGATATTCTATTAAAAACCTGGTATACTTCAAGGTGGAAGAAGATAATCGGGGACTCACAAAGCAGCGAAATTTCGGTATAGAAAGAGTAGACACTTCTTCTGAAATTGTTTGTTTCCTGGATGATGATATTGTGGTTACTCCAACATATTTCCAAAATCTTTTAGATACTTACCAAAAATTTCCGGATGCCCTGGGAGTTGGGGGTTATATTAAAAATGAAGTAGAATGGATAAAAGATAAGGAGTTTATAAAATTTGATGATTTTGAATATGATGGATTTACAAGAAAATTGGGAAGCAGGCACTTACTTAGAAAGAAGCTAGGCTTACAGCCAGATGTTCCACCTGGTTACATGCCCGATTTTTCAAATGGTTATGCCACTGGATTTCTACCGCCTACCGGAAAAAACTATAAAGTAGAAAGTTTTATGGGAGGTGTGGCTTCCTACCGAAAAGAACTTTTTAATAGAATAAAATTTTCATCTTACTTTGAAGGCTATGGCCTTTACGAAGATATGGATTTTTGCCTGAGAGCTTCAAAAATAGGTCAGTTATACGTTAATACTGCAGCACAACTTTATCATCATCACAATGAATCTGGCCGTCCTAATCAATTTAAATACGGTAAAATGGTATTAAGGAATGGCTGGTATGTTTGGCGGGTAAAATATCCTTCACCGAGTTTAAAGTCGAAGATAAAATGGCACGCTACAGCTTTTTTGTTAACTTTAGTTCGATTCAGTAATGTCCTTAACACTTCACAAAGAAAAAAGGCTTTTACCGAGAGTCTGGGGCGAGTAGCAGGATGGTGGAGTTTACTCTGGAATAAACCGAAAAGTGATAAATGAGAAAATCTATAATTCAGTTTACCTTTATCGCATTTTGTTGTGGATTAATTATCCTTTTAATCTTTAATTATAGATATCCTTTTATAACTCCGGCCGTAGGAAATTGGTCAGTTGGTTATATGCAAACCCAAAAGTTCTTTCCTGCACCAAAATTGGACAAAAACAACATTTTTAGTTACAAAGAAATCGATGCTTTAATTCAAGAAGATATCGATTATATAGCTGATCCCTTTTTTATTCGGGATAGTTCAAAATTTTATCTTTTTACCGAGTTAAAGGGAAGAGGGAATGCCAATATTGCTTTGTTCTCCTCAAAGGATGGAAATAATTATCAATACCGGGGAATAGTTCTGGATGAAGATTTTCATCTTTCTTATCCGCAAGTCTTTAAATATAAGCATGAATATTATATGCTTCCGGAAGCAAAAGGCTCCGGAAATGTTTTATTATATAAAGCTAAAAGATTTCCTATGGAATGGGAAATATCAGATACATTGCTTAAAAATACTTCCATAAAGGATCCTTCAATTTTATTGAGTGATGAGCTAAATCTAATTGTTGGAGTAAACGATAATCTTGAACAGCTTTTCTTTACGGCTGATTCTTTAGAAGGAAAATGGAAAGAACACCCAAATTATAAATCAAGATGGGGTAATGAGAGTAGACCTGGAGGTCGATTTTTTAAAGTAGATGAAGAATGGTATTTGCCGGTTCAAAACAGAACGCTGGGATATGGAACCGGTATTTCAATACATAAACTAAACAACAATTCCGGGCAATTAAACTTAACTTTAGCCCACAAAATGTTTCTGGGTCCACAACTAGAAATTCCCTGGTTTAATCGGGGGATGCATCACCTTGATGTTCAGTCAAACGAAAAGGGATATTATATGGTGTACGATGGGGATAGAAACATAGATGGAGAAATGGCTTTTCAATATAAACGGACTTTAAAATTTAATTTTATAGATCTTTATAATTTTTTTCAATAAATGCGTTTCGCTGTAATCACATATATTCCCCATTCAATTCAAAATAATAGATACTACAGCTATACACCATATATTAGAGAGATGAATATATGGTTTCAGCAGGTAAATGAGATCTTGATACTTGCCCCTGAAAATAGTTTAAAACCAATAAATAATGAAGAAGCCTACAGAACTAGTAATCTAAATTTTTTCAAGGTTCCAGCTATAAGTTTTACAGGAATAGGAAAGGTTCTTACTTCATTAATAAAGTTACCTTATATTTTTTTTACTGTATTTAAAGTAATGCAGAAAGCAGATCATATCCATTTGCGCTGTCCGGGCAATATTAGTCTAATAGGATGTCTTCTGCAGATTTTTTTTCCGATGAAACCCAAGTCGGTAAAATATGCAGGAAACTGGGATCCCAAAGCAAAACAGCCATGGACTTACAGGCTTCAGAAGTGGATTTTAAGTGACAGGTTGTTGAGCAGGAACATTAAAGTCCTGGCTTATGGGAATTGGCCGAATCAGTCAGATAATATAGTCCCATTTTTTACCGCGAGTTTTTCGGAAAAGGGAAGAGAATCTCTTATTAAAAATTTTAAACAGCCCTATAAATTCATCTTCACGGGTAACCTGGTAAAAGGTAAGGGTATTTTTGAGGCTATAGACCTCATTGGAAGTCTAAAAAATAAGGGAGTGATTTCAGAACTTGATATCTATGGTGACGGAGTACTGGAAGATTCTTTAAGAGCCTATATTCAAAAGCAAGAACTCCAAAATCTCGTAAAACTAAGAGGTCGTAAAAGTCTGGAAGAATTAAAGCAGGCTTATAAAAAAGCACATTTTGTTGTTTTACTCTCAAAAAGCGAGGGTTGGCCCAAAGCCCTGGCGGAAGGAATGTGGTATGGTTGTATTCCCGTCGCTACACCAGTTAGTTGCGTGCCGTGGATGTTAAAAGCCCCCCCCGTCCCCGAAGGGGGAACTGGCGAAATTATACTTGCGAAAAGAGGGATTTTACTAAATAATATATATTCAATTAAATTTCAGAAAGGCCGTCAGTTCGAGTATTCCAACGGGAGTCGGAATATATCTAGAACAGGTTTTTCTGAAAAAGACTTGTCAGAAATAGTGAGCCTAATAGAAAATCCCGAAAAATTAAAAAAGATGTCTTTGGCTGCCCAGGAATGGAGTCAGCAATATACTTTAGAAAAATTTGAAAAGGCAATCCAGGAAGTTTTAGGAAAGCAACAACCCACAACCTACAACCGAGAACTCACAACCGAGAAATCGCAACCGACCACTCAGAATCGACAACCGATAATCGAGAACCCAGAACTCACAACCAACAACCAAGAACCCACAACCGAGAACCCACAACTGATAACTGACAACCCACAATCCACAACGGATAACATTCATCGAGAAACACCAAACAGGGAACCATTAAGAGTACTGCAATTAATAGATAGTTTACGCCCCGGTGGTGCAGAACGAATGGCAGTAAATACTGCAAATTCATTGGAATCATTCGTCAATGGATCGTTCTTATGTTGTACACGGCAGGAAGGTTTATTAAAAGAAGAATTAAAATCTGAAGTGGGGTATCTGTTTTTGAATAAAAAATCCAGTCTCGATCCAATAGCGATTCTAAAATTCACAAAATATATTCGTATGCATAAAATTAACATTATTCATGCTCATGGAACCTCCTGGTTTTTGGGAGTGTTGATAAAGTTATCGAGTAAATTAAAACTCGTATGGCACGATCATTATGGCGAAAGTGAAAACCTGGAAGCTAGAAGTATAACAGTTCTTAAACCGCTTTCGAAGTATTTTGATGGAATTATATCTGTAAATAAAGTTCTAAAAAGATGGGCAAAGAAAACATTGAAGACTAAGTCAGTGATTCATTTAAATAATTTTATTGTTGAAAATGGAATAAAAAATCCATTTCCTAAATTAAAAGGAGAAATTGACAGTTTTAAGATTATTTGTGTTGGTAATATAAGACCACAAAAAGATCATCATAATCTTTTGAGAGCTTTCGAAATAGCTGCGTCTTCTAACCGGATGATTAGTTTGCATTTAATAGGCGAAGATCCTGGCACTCCATACTCTAAAGCTGTGCTCGAAGAAATTTCTTCATCGGTAGCGGCTGATAGAATCTTTTTCTATGGAACTCAAAAGAATATTTCTAAAATGCTGGAGCAGGCAAACCTGGGAATTTTATCTTCTCGTTCAGAAGGTATGCCTTTGGCATTACTGGAATATGGAATGGCCGCTCTGCCGGTGGTATGCACGAATGTGGGCCAGATTCCAGAAGTAGTTGGAAACGCCGGAATTTTGGTGGATAGGAATAACTCCGAGGAACTTGCTCAGGCAATTTTAAGTTTTGCCGAAAATAAGGAACTTTGCTTACTTAAAGGAGCAGAACTAAAAAGTAAGATAAGTTCTCGATTTGGAGAAAATTCCTATAGATTAGATTTACTTAAATTCTACAATAGAATTTAATTTTATTCAAGCGATGTCTTATTGAAACAAGTGAGGAAATAAACAGGTTTTAGAATATTAAAACTTATTAATTGATTCTATACTGAGTATATAAAAGGAAACCCTATTAAAAAGCTAGAATACATAAACTATCTAAAATTATTATTGCTTCATCTTTTGATAGCAGTGGTGGTATATATGTATAGACCGGCAGGCCAGTTTTTATTATTCGGTACGCTAGGATTTTGGATAGTGTATGTTATTTTAAAAGAAAATAAAAATAATGAAGCCCTAATGGCTGCGGCCTATATTTCAGGGGCAGAGGTTTTTTATCGTATGACCGGTTCTATGGTCTTCTATGAAACCGGTAAATATTCTGTTATTTTGTTTCTTCTCATTGGAATGTTTTTCACGGGGACTTCTGTAAAAACAGTTTCGTATTGGTTATATCTTCTTATTCTCTTTCCTGGGGTAGTTGTCGCTTCATTTACCTTAGATTATGATGTGGTTTTTAGAAAAGCTATAGCCTTCAATCTCAGCGGCCCGGTGACTTTAGGAGTGTCAGCATTATACTGCTATTACAAGAAGATAACTAAAACTCAGTTTAATTATGTTTTGTTAATGCTCTTACTTCCGCTAATAGCAAATATGATCTATTTGTTTTTATATACGCCCAGTGTTGGAGAAGCCTTAATGAGTGGAACAAACTCTAATTATGCGACTTCCGGTGGCTATGGACCCAACCAGATTTCAACCGTGATGGGAATGGGAGCGATAATCCTGTTTACTAGATTTTTCCTGATAAAGAATAAAACTATCAACTTAATAGATATTGGACTATTGGCCTTAATGAGTTACCGTGCAATTATAACTTTCTCTAGGGGAGGGGTTTTAACTGCCGTTATTTGTATTTTAGCCTTTATTGCCGTTTATTTTTACAAACAGAATAGTAAGGAGCAGAGTAAGATTGTGTTTAAAATGGGGGTCTTTGGTGTTATAGGAATTATGATATGGTTGTTTACTGCTGTTAAAACTGAAGGGCTCATAGTTAATAGATATACAAATAGAGACGCAGCTGGAAGACTTGAAGATGATATCACCACAGGAAGAGCAGAACTTATTATTACCGAATTACAGGGGTTTTATTATAATCCCGTTATCGGGATTGGTGTGGGAAAGGGAAAAGGAATGCGAAGTGAAATGACCGGAACTGCTACTGCCTCTCATAATGAAATTAGCAGATTATTATCAGAACATGGCCTTTTGGGGCTAGTTGCTATTCTAATTCTTATCTTAGTTCCTATAATTTTCTGGACAAAGTTTAAGAACAATTATTATTTTTTGGCGTTCTTAGCATTTTGGTTTTTAACCATTAATCATTCGGCGATGCGAATTGCCCTACCGGGCTTTGTTTATGGATTGGCCTTATTATATATAGTAGATGACAAAAAGCATCCTGTACATAGGAAACGACTTACAGATTAATAGCTTTACGGCTACCTATATTTCTTTCTTTAGTAAAATGCTGCGCAAGGAAGGCTATAAGGTGAAAACGGCTTCTACGCGGAGTAATAAGGCGCTACGCTTAATCGAAATGCTCGGACTTATTGTTCGCTACCATAAAACTACCGATATAGTACTTATCGATACTTACGGGGCCATGAATTTTTACTACGCTTATCTTGTAGCTAAAACCTGCCAGGCATATCATGTAAAGTATATTCCCATTCTTCACGGCGGAAACCTGCCCGAACGTTTAAGCGCTACCAAAAAATACAGCAAGAGTCTCTTTGGAAAGGCGAAAATCAATATAGCGCCTTCCAAATTTTTGTACGATATTTTTAAGGCGGAAGGTTTTCATAATACCAAAATTATTCCGAATGCAATTCAGATGGAAAATTATCCCTTTAAAAAACGGGAAGATTTTCAGCCTAAATTATTGTGGGTTAGACGATTTCAGAAACGCTATAATCCGGTAATGGCTTTAGAAGTGCTTTTATTGCTGAAAAAAGACTATCCAAACGCCAAACTTTGTATGGTGGGGCCCGATAAAGATGGGACGATGAAAACCTGTAAGAAGTTTGCCGCCAAAAATCAACTTGACATTGAATTTACAGGGAAATTGAAGAAAAAAGCCTGGGCAAAACTTTCAAAAGACTACGATTTCTTTATCAATACTACAAATATAGATAATACACCAATTAGCGTTATTGAAGCGATGAGCCTGGGACTGGCAGTGGTTTCTACCAACGTTGGAGGGATGCCTGTGCTAATTAAAAATAATGATGTTGGTGTCCTGGTGCCGGTAAATAATGCCCAAAATATGGCTTCCGAAATTGATAAGCTGATAAAACACCCCGAAAAGGCACAATCCCTTACCGAAAATGCCCGAAAAAAAGTTCAAAATTTTGCTTGGGAGAAAGTAAAATCCGATTGGAACAGGGTGCTGAATTCATAAAACCAGCAAAAAGTTAGACCTCCAAAATCACTAATAAGGGAATTATAATTTTGTCCCTTTCCGACATTGGGTTAAAAGTAGCAACAAATGAAAAACCTGCTTTATATTGGTAATGAACTGGAAGACCGGGGCGGGGCGCCTACCTCTATAGATAAATTATCCCCATTATTAAGAAATGAAGGTTTTGAAGTAAAAACCTTCTCTTCTCATAAGAACCAGGTGCTGAGGTTATCTGAAATGCTTACTTCTATAATTAAGAATAAATCCTGGGCAGATTATGTTTTAATTGACACTTACAGCACGCGAAATTTCTGGTATGCGGTGCTCACAGCCCAACTCTGTAGAAATTTGCAGCTTGATTATATTTTGCTTCTCCACGGTGGGGAGCTTCCGCTGAGATTAAAAAAGAATCTTCAATTATCTGCTTCTTTATTTAAGAATGCAAAACTGAATATCGCTCCTTCACGCTATCTTTTTGAGGTATTTCAAAAAGCAGGATTTACTAATCTAAAATACATTCCGAATTCTATTTTTCTAAAAGATTACCCATTTAAATCCAGAAAAGTTTTAAAACCAAAACTGCTTTGGGTGCGCGCTTTTGCTGAAATTTATAATCCAATGCTTGCCTTAAAGGTTCTGGAAGAATTATTAATCGAATATCCTGAAGCCGAACTCTGTATGGTTGGACCCAATAAGGATAGTTCTTATAAAGAATGCGTGAATTATGCTGAAAAAAATAAGTTACCGGTAAAATTCACCGGCAAACTTACTAAACCAGAATGGATCGCACTTTCAGAAGAATATGACATTTTTCTTAATACCACGAACATAGATAACACACCGGTAAGTTTAATAGAGGCCATGGCGCTCGGAATACCAATCGTTTCTACAAATATTGGAGGAATTCTTTATTTGCTTCAACATGAAGAAACCGGGATACTGGTTCCGCCCGATGATGAATCTGCTATGTTAAGTGCTATTAGAAAATTAGTTGGGGACCAGGATTTAGCCAAAAAACTTAGCAGGCATGCCCGACGGCAGTCGGAAAAATTCGATTGGGAAATTGTAAAAGAGAATTGGAAAGAAGTTTTGCTTTCTGAATGAGATTTTATTGCTTAAAATTATGCCGTTCCGCTAGAGCTCTTTCTGACACCCATTTGTACTTTAAATATATTAGCTTCGCTGAGACTCTTAATTTCAAAAAAAGAAACTATTAGAAAAGAAAATCAAGGCGTCATCCTGATTTTATTTCAGGATCTAAATTGATCTAAGTTAATATCACCTTAAAAGTCAGAATGGTTCCTGCCTTTCCTCTCAACTCGTTCCTACGAGCGCCCCGAATACGTTTCGACAGATTGATTCAGTCGTTCCTTCATAGCAATGACGTTTCTTTCATTATTTCATTTGAAAAATATTAGTGTATTCGTGGGTTTAAAAAGGGAGGAGGTAAGACATCTGGTCTGAGGCAATATTAACCCGGAATCCATCCGTATTTTCCTCTATTAAAAGTGGTAGAAATCAAAAAAATTCTATCTTTAGCCCGTAAGTAGGTAAGCTATGTCCCAACGGCCACTTGTACATTTTGAAATCTCTGAGCGTAAGGTATTACTGCGTTTGTTAGACTCGCTTTGTATTTTAACCTGCCTCAGCCTGATAGGAATTATCTTTGAATTCGATTATTTTAGAATAGATTCCCAAAACTGGTACTGGACCCTGGTTTTACTCCTTTATTTTAACCTTTTTGCCAGTATTTTTGAACTTTATGATCTTCAAAAAGCTTCCAATTTCGATAGCGTTTTACAAAATTCATTGTTAAGCTCCGGGGCTACGGTTTTATTCTATATGCTTACGCCTTTTTTAACACCCAGTCTTCCGGAAAATCGCTTGCAAATTCTCTTTTTCTTCCTCGCAATTTTAATTCCGCTGCTATTATGGCGCCTTGTTTATATTACTCTAATTTCTTCCCCTCGATTTTATAAACGGGTCCTGGTGGTAGGCAATTCTTTTGATATAAACCTTATCAGCTCCGATCTTCAAAAATCTGACCCTAACTACGTGGTGGTAGGTTATATTAAAACCGAAGACCGTATTTCTTCAGAAATAGATGAGGATAAACTAATTCGGTTTGAAATTAAAGATCTTACCGAAGCTATAAAAGAGCACCATATAAACGAAATTGTGGTAGCCAGTGGCTACAAAGAAGGTTTGATGCTGCCATTGTACAACCAGTTAAGTGTTTTGCTGAAAGCAGGATTTCCTATTAAAGATTATACGCAGGTTTATGAGGAAATAACCCAGCGAATTCCCGTGCAGCACGTAGATAAGGATTTTTACCGATATTTTCCTTTTAGCCGAAGTAATCAGAATAAATTTTATCAATTTTTCTTTAGAATATTCGATATTATTATTGCGATAATAGGACTAACTTTTTTGCTACTGATGTTTCCAATTATTTTAATAGCCAACTTTCTGGGTAACCGTGGATCTCTTTTTTATAGGCAGGAAAGAATTGGTAAATATGGAGAAGTTTTTAGGATTTTGAAGTTAAGGACTATGGTGAAAGATGCCGAACCTAACGGACCTCAATATGCCCAAAAAAACGATTTACGCACTACTCGCTTTGGAAAGTTTTTAAGAAGGTCTCGTCTAGATGAAATCCCACAATTTTATAATGTATTAAAAGGTGAAATGAGCCTGATAGGGCCAAGACCGGAAAGGCCGGTTTTTGTGAATGAATTATCTGAAGTAATCCCTTTTTACGAAACGCGACACGTGGTAAAACCGGGTTTAACCGGTTGGGCACAGGTAAAAGCAGATTATGGGAATTGCCATACCGATAGCCTGGTAAAACTTCAGTATGATCTCTATTACATAAAACACCGTGGGATTTTTCTTGATCTGAATATTATCCTGAAAACCTTAAGTACGGTAATTTTCTTCCGGGGACAATAGTTTAGCTGGCAGTCTTCAGTATTCAGTAGGCAGTTGCAGGAAACAGTATCTAGGTGGGACGGTTTCTTTTGTATTTCACTATCGCGAACAGGAAAATAAACAAAGCCAGGAATTGGGCCACTCTCGCTAAATAATCTCCATATTCTACGTAAAAAGTTTTTTCTGAGTTAAGATGAATATCAGCTTTGATACTTCCTTGTTCCTCATAACCCAGGCTTTTTGTGATTTCTCCTTTTTGATTGATAAATGCTGAAATCCCAGTATTTGCACTTCGCACTACATCGCGACGGGTCTCGATGGCACGTAATTTAGCATAACTAAGATGCTGTTTGTGTCCTTGTGAGTTTCCCCACCAGGCATCGTTGGTAATAATGCTGAGAAAATCTGCGCCATTTACTACATATCCTGTTACATATTCTCCATAAACAGATTCGTAGCAAATAATGGGGCCTGTAGCCCAATTATTATTTAAAGCGAAAACTTCCCGGTCTTCCTGTGTGGTCTTCATCGCTACGGTGCCGCCCAGATCTATCATAACATCACCTAAAATAGGTTTCAGAATTTCCTGGTAAGGAAAGTTCTCTACGCCAACTACGAGTTTAGATTTATGATAAAGCTGTGGAATATCTTCCGAATTCATTAAAAAAGCCGAATTATAATCGTCGTACCAGTCGTTTGGTCCTAATTGATTGCTTTGTTCTCTAACTTTTGCCGGATCACGGAATCTTTCATAAAAAGAAATCCCACTGAGAAAATTAGTCTGAGGGTAATTATTTATTAATTGTCTTGAGAAAAATGCTGCTTCAGATTGTTCAAAATTTGGAAGTACGGTTCCATCGGCAAAAACGGTTTCAGGAGCTAGAATAAGTTTAGTATTCTCACTCACTTTTTCTTCACTGAGTTTCAGTAGTAACTCGCCAATTCTAGTATCGTTGGTGTTATATTTTTCGGTATACGGATTAATATTAGGCTGTAGGATTACCACTTCTATCGTTTCTCCTTTTTCCTCAATTTGACTTAACAGGAAATAGGAAATTCCAATCGGAATTAGAATCAATATGGCAATTTTGAAGATGCCGCGGTAAATAAAATCTTTATCCTTGAATTCTTTGTAAAGCAAAACAGCTTTAAAGCAAGCGATATTGGCCAGCCAAACCCAAAGTGTGCCACCAAAGGTTCCTGTATATTCATACCACTGCACCCAGTTTTGGAATTCAGAAAAAGCATTTCCCAGGTTTAACCAGGGCCAGGAAAATTCCCAGGCGAGATGCAGTTTTTCAAAAACCATCCAAATACTAACCAAAAAGGCCGATGCAGCGCTAAATCCGGTACGTTTTGCTACAATATGATAGAGCAAAAATACCAACGCCATAAGGAGGGAATTGACCAAAACTGCAAAGGCACCGCCAAAAGCGGTAGAAAAATAGAGCCAGTATGTTGTAATGAGATTCCAGAGGAAAAAGCTTAAATAAGCCAAGCCAAGCACCCTCCATTTAACATATTTCTTTTTTGAATTTCTAACTTTAAATTCGGCGTAGAGTAGTGGCACAAAGGCAAAAAATAAAAGTAGCGGAAAGCCATAAGTTGGCCAGGCAAATGCTAATAAAAGTCCGCTTGAAATTGCGTAAAGGAGGTTTTTCATACTCAGGAAATTCTATTCAAAAATAACAAACTATTATATTTTTAATGGATACTTCGTAATTTCTTTGAAGTTAAAGCTTTTGTAATCATTGCGGCTAGAAGAAAAAATCGAGTATTGTAAATACAGAGCGTAGAAATAATATTTTGATTTTGAGGCATACCGACGGGATATCTAAATCTCGATTATCGAGAAAAAAACTTGTAGAAACAGGTGGCAATTGATTAGTTTAGTGTTTCAGAAATCAATCTATGAGCATAAAAAGACATATTCCGAATTTAATTACGCTTTTAAATCTTCTCTGCGGAACCATCGCGGTTATTTTCGCTGTACAGGGGAGTCTCATTATGGCCGCTATTTTTGTAGCCGGAGGAATTTTCTTCGATTTTTTTGATGGGCTTGCAGCCAGAAGCTTAAAAGTTTCCAGTGATATTGGGTTGCAACTTGATTCTTTAGCCGATGTTGTTACCAGTGGAGTAGTGCCGGGAATTGTAATGTATCAATTGCTGGATAACGCCTTGCCGGGAAATTCGGGGGTAGAAAACACGGGTTGGGAAGTGAATACCGGTTGGTGGGATTGGAATTTTAATACGCTTGCTTTAATTGGTTTGCTCATTTCTTTAGCCTCGGCTTACAGACTGGCGAAATTCAATGTAGATGATCGTCAAACCGATTCATTTATTGGCGTTCCCACTCCGGCAAATGCACTACTGGTTTTAAGTTTTCCACTTATTTTAACTTATCAACCCGATAGTTTTTTAACCGGTTTAATTTTAAATGAATGGTTTTTAATTGCTATTACGCTTCTTAGTTGTTATCTCTTAAATGCCGAAATAAAACTTTTTGCCCTTAAATTTAAAAACTGGGGATTTGCCGATAATAAAGTACGATACTTCTTTCTTTTATTATGTTTGGTGTTAATCCTGGTATTTCAGTTTGTAGCCGTACCCTTAATTATTTTGAGTTATGTGATTTTATCGGTGGTTTTTCCGAAGAAAGAGGAGGTATGATAAAGGTTTTTAATGTAGGTATACTTTTTATATTTTATTCTTAACGCAGATCGTATCGTCACCCTGAACTGGTTTCAGGGTATAGGTTGTTTCGTAATAGATGCTGAAACAAGTTCAGCATGACGTTCTTTTGTAGTTTTTACTTAAATAACTTCTTTTTTCTTAACTCAAAGTTTTGTCCTAGGTAAACTTTTCTCACCATTTCGTCTTCGGCGAGTTCTTCGGGTTGGCCGTGCTTTAGGATGCTTCCTTCAAACATCAGGTAAGTTCTGTCGGTAATCGCCAGGGTTTCCTGCACGTTGTGATCGGTAATAAGAATCCCGATATTTTTATCCTTTAACTGTGCTACAATTCTTTGAATATCTTCTACAGCAACGGGATCTACGCCGGCAAAAGGTTCGTCGAGAAGAATAAAGTTAGGATCGGTTGCGAGGGCACGGGCAATTTCGGTACGGCGGCGCTCTCCACCACTTAAAAGGTCACCACGGTTTTTTCGAATATGGCCTAAACCGAATTCTTCAATTAGGGTTTCCATTTTATGGTGACGCTCTTCTTTAGAAAGATCGGTGAGTTCCAGTACACTCATAATATTGTCCTCAATACTAAGTTTTCTGAAAACCGAAGCTTCCTGGGCTAAATATCCAATCCCGTGCTGTGCTCTTTTGTACATTGGATATTTAGTGATATTAACCTGGTCTAAAACAATTTTTCCGGAATTTGGCTTTATTAGACCCACAATCATATAAAAAGAAGTGGTTTTACCGGCACCGTTTGGTCCCAGTAATCCAACAATTTCTCCCTGGTTTACTTCCAGCGAGATTCCTTTTACAACTTCTTTTCCTTTATAGGCTTTAACTAAATTCTCGGCGCGTAATTTCATTCAAATAGCATTTTAGAGCTAAGTTACATTTTTTATGCCAGCCTGTTATTCTTTAGATTCCTCTAAGGCTTCCCAGTATTCGTGGGCACGACGCAGATGAGGGATTACAATTGTACCTCCAATTAAAGTTCCAATACTCAGGGTTTCCATAACCTGCTCTCGGGATAAACCTTCTTTGTAACTGGATTCTAAGTGGTATTTTACACAATCGTCGCAACGTAAAACTAATGAGGCAACAAGGCCTAATAATTCTTTTGTTTTTTTATCTACCGCGCCTTCTGTAAAAGCGTTGGTATCTAAATTAAAAATCCTTTTGAGTACTTTATTGTTCTCACCAAGAATTTTATCATTCATCTGCTGACGGTAAGCATTGAATTCGTCAACTTTATTAATCATAGCTATTTTTTATTAAATTTTCTTTGTTCTTGTTTGTAGATTACTTTTGAAATAATAATACTTACTTCATAAAGTATCAATACCGGAATTGCCACAATTATCTGGCTAACAATATCTGGAGGGGTGATTATTGCTGAAAGAATTAGCACAATTACCAAAGCATATTTTCGGTATTTTTTTAGGAATTGTGGCGTTACCACTCCAACCCTGGTAAGGAAATAAATCACAATAGGGAGTTCAAAAATAAGTCCGCTGGCTAGTACTGAAGCTCTAACCAAACCTATATAACTACCCAAATCAAAATCGTTGAAAACCGTTTCACTTACCTGATATTTTCCCAGGAAATTTATAGATAATGGAGTAACCACATAGTAACCAAAAATTACTCCTATAAAAAATAACAGGGAAGTAATAAATATAAATCCTTTGGCGTGTTTACGTTCATTATCGTGCATTGCCGGGGCCACAAATAGCCAAAACTGGTATATTACATAGGGAAATGCAATAATAAATCCTGCGGTTATAGAGGTCCAGACGTGGGCTGAAAATTGCCCGCCCATGGTTCTACTTTGAATTCTAAACGGCATCTCGTCAAAACAGAAACCGGCATCTAATCCAAGCGAAGTAGAAATTCGGCAAAGAATATCATAAGAGAAAAAATCGCCTCTACTGGGTCCAAAAAGTAATACGTCAAAGATAAATCCCTTTAAAAGAAAAGCTATAGAGCCTGCTACAACAATTGCTACAACAGATCTTATTAGATGCCATCTTAAATCTTCTAAATGGTCCAAAAAGGACATCTCTGGTTCAGGGGTGCCAATTTGCTTCATTATAAAATTCCTTCTCGAATTAGGTTATGTATATGTACTACACCCGCGTAGGTTTGGTTATCCAGGGCAAGTAACTGGGATATTTTATTTTCTTCCAGCATTTCTAAAGCGTCTACCGCCAGGGAATCGTGGTCTATGGTTTTTGGCGCGGGACTCATAATATCTCTTGCTGTAAGATTTTTGAATTCGGTATTGTTCTTAAGCATTCGCCTAATATCTCCATCGGTGATTATACCAATAATTTTATTGTTTTCAATTACTGCGGTAACTCCAAGCATTTTTTCTGAAATTTCTATTATTGCATCGGTAACTGAAGTTTCTGGTGAAACCTGGGGTTTCATATTTTGTGCGGTAATATCACTCACTCTCAAGTAAAGTTTTTTGCCAAGCGAACCACCGGGATGGTATTTTGCAAAATCTTTTCTTGAAAATCCTTTCAGTTTTAACAGACAAATTGCCAAAGCATCCCCCATTACCATTTGTGCCGTTGTACTGGTAGTAGGTGCAAGGTTATTTGGGCAGGCTTCTTTTTCTACATAAGAATTCAATACATAGTCAGATTCCCTTCCAAGAAAAGATTCTTTATCGGCCGTAATTCCTATAAGTAGATTGTTGAAATCTTTAATATAAGGTACCAGTACTTTTATTTCAGGGCTATTTCCGCTTTTAGAAATACAAATTACTACATCGTCTTTTTGTATGGTTCCCAGGTCTCCGTGAATAGCGTCTGCAGCGTGCATAAAAATTGCAGGTGTGCCGGTAGAATTAAGTGTAGCTACTATTTTTGTAGCAATTACGGCACTTTTTCCTATGCCGGTTACAATTACCCTTCCTTTAGCTTTATATATTTTTTCTACGGCTTCGGCAAACTCACTATCAATAAAATTTTCCAGGTTTGCAATTGCTTTGGCCTCAATGGAAATGGTTTCTTTTGCAGCAATAAGGATTTTTTCCTTCAGTTTCAAATTTAGATAAAATTAAGGATTGTGAGTTTAAAGAAATATGTATCTTTAGTTATGCAAATGTATGTAAAATTGTAACACAATTGAATGAGTTTGACGGAAATTGATTTACACCAACAGCTAAAGAAGTACTTTGGGTTTAGTCAATTCAAAGGCCTTCAGGAAGAGGTGATTACCAGTATAGTGAATAAAAATAATTCATTTGTGGTAATGCCGACCGGAGGAGGGAAATCCCTATGTTACCAACTCCCTGCGTTGATTGAAGAAGGAACGGCAATTGTGGTTTCGCCCCTTATCGCTTTAATGAAGAACCAGGTAGATGCTATACGTAGTATTTCTGCAGAGCACGGCGTTGCGCATGTGCTAAATTCCTCTTTGAATAAAACCGAAGTAAAACAGGTTAAGGAAGACATCGCTAACGGTGTTACCAAGCTGCTTTATGTAGCACCTGAATCACTTACCAAAGAAGATCATGTTGAGTTTTTAAAACAGCAAAAGATTTCTTTTTTGGCTATAGATGAGGCGCATTGTATAAGTGAATGGGGTCACGATTTTAGACCGGAATATCGAAATTTACGAAGTATCATAAAACGTATAGGCGATAATATTCCAATTATTGCCCTTACGGCTACAGCGACTCCAAAAGTACAGGAAGATATTTTGAAGAATCTTGGTATTCCAGATGCAAATACCTTTAAAGCGAGTTTTAACCGACCGAATTTATATTACGAGGTACGGCCAAAAACCAAAAATGTTAATGCGGATATTATCCGTTTTATCAAACAGCACCGCGGTAAATCTGGGATTATCTATTGTTTAAGCAGGAAAAAGGTTGAAGAGCTCGCACAAACACTGCAGGTTAACGGGATTAATGCCGTACCCTACCACGCGGGGCTGGATGCCAAAACCCGAAGCAGACACCAGGACCAGTTTCTTATGGAAGAAATTGATGTTGTGGTGGCTACTATTGCCTTTGGGATGGGAATAGATAAACCAGATGTTCGGTTTGTGATTCACCATGATATTCCAAAAAGTATAGAAAGTTATTACCAGGAAACCGGTCGGGCAGGAAGAGATGGTGGCGAAGGCCATTGTTTGGCTTTCTATTCTTATAAAGATATTGAAAAGCTCGAAAAATTTATGAGCGGAAAACCAGTAGCCGAACAGGAAATTGGTCACGCTTTACTTCAGGAGGTAGTTGCCTATGCAGAAACTTCCATTTCCCGCCGAAAGTTCATTTTGCATTATTTTGGGGAAGAGTTTGACAGCGAAACCGGCGAAGGCGCCACTATGGACGATAACGTTAGGTATCCTAAAAAGCAACATGAGGCTGGCAAAGATTTAGAATTACTTTTAAAAACAATAAAAGAAACAAAGCAATTATACAAATCTAAAGAAGTTGTAAAAACACTTATAGGAAAATCTAATGCGGTTATTTTATCACATAAAACCGATGCTCACCCACTGTTTGGAAAGGGAAAAGACCGGGATGGGAAATACTGGATGGCTTTAATTAGGCAGGCTTTGGTAGCCGGTTTATTAAAGAAAGATATAGAAACCTATGGCGTAATAAAACTTACTTCTAAAGGAGAAGAATTCTTAGAGAATCCAACTTCTTTTATGATGACAGATGATCATATTTTTGATAGTACGACTGAAGCTGTTCCTACTGCAAGTCAGTCGGGAGGTTCTGGGGTCGATAAAACCCTGGTGAAAATGCTGAAAGATCTTCGGAAAAAAGTAGCAGTAAAAAACGAGGTGCCTCCTTTTGTAGTTTTCCAGGATCCTTCGCTGGAAGATATGGCTATAAAATATCCGGTAAATATTGAAGAGCTTACCAATATTTTTGGAGTAGGCGAAAACAAGGCCAAAAAGTTTGGGAAAGAGTTTTTAGAACTTATTCAGCGTTATGTAGATGAAAATGAGATTGTTCGTCCAGACGATTTGGTGGTGAAATCTACCGGAGCAAATTCAGCTTTAAAATTATATATAATTCAGAACGTAGACCGCAAATTACCTTTAGATGATATTGCTTCTGCCAAAGGAATGGAGATGAAGGAATTCATCAAAGAAATGGAAGCAATTGTTTACAGCGGAACCAAGTTGAATATAAATTACTGGATAGACGATATTTTAGATGAAGATCAGCAGGAAGAAATTCATGAATATTTTCTGGAAGCTGAAACCGATAAAATAGATGAAGCCATCCAGGAATTTGATGGCGATTATGACGATGAAGAACTTAGGTTATACCGCATTAAATTTATAAGTGAAGTAGCGAATTAGAGTGTAAGGGTATAGGAGTATTTAATCGTCATCCTGAACTTGGTTCAGGACCTAAGATGTTTGTTGTTTGTAGTTCTAAACAGGTTAGAAGCTGAAACAAGTTCAGCTTGACGAGGAGTTCAACTTGACAAAGATTCAAAACTATCGTCCCCCGGCAGCTTGCAGATCTCTAATACAGTGCATTCCTAATTGTGGGATACGCCCTCCTTCAATTTCATCAATAATTCCGCTTCCAAATTCTATAGAAGCGCGCATCAGGCAGTCGGGAACATTGCAATGGCCTTCGTTATCATCATCTTTATGGTCAGATTGCGGTTCGGTACCAATATCTACCAGGCCGAATAAATGCCCAAATTCGTGGTTTAAAACTGCTGCTTCTATATCACTTTCAATCGGAGCATTAGGCCTTGCCGCAAAATCTTCAATAGTTTTTCCGAAAATCACCATAGATGTATTTCTAAAAGCTGAACCCAGGGTGAATTTATTTTCTTCGTCTTTTTCACTTTTTCCGTCAGCAAAATAAATATACACCGCAATTTCATCTCCCGCATTGTACACAGTACGGGTTTCTTTTTCTATTTCTACAATTTCCTCTATAGAAAAAGGAGCTTTGCCAGATGAAGAAACTGCTCTTAAACTAATATTTATACCATCGGGTTTAAAAGTTCGTTCTTCAAGAAAACTTTTAAAATTTGATAGAGCTGCCTGGTTAGGAGCATACCCGTTTACATAAACAATTTCTATATTCATTGAAGTGAATTCAGCATCGCTTAAAAGGTGGGAAGCTGAATCTCCCAAACCTTGCAAATTTGCTGTTTTATCTATTCCAACCACTCCATCATCATCATTTTCACCTGAATCTGAAGTACAGGAAAAGCTAAACAATATAATTAAAAGAAGAAGGCTGTATTTGTATTTAGACATTGAAAAAGCAATTTTGGTAAAAATATAAATTTATTGTTTTAAAGCTTGTAATTCAGCTAAATAATCGTAGTGTTTTCCCTCTTTTATTCGTTTACAGCGAAAGTTATTGGTTTCAGCGGCAAATTTTAAAGTTTGAAAATCTATATAGAGCCAATTGAAATAAGCAGAATTTTCTCCTTTATAACTCACTTTAAATTCCAGTTCACCGTAATATGCAGCTTCAGAGTCTACCCAAATTCCGCCATCTTCCTCCCGGTCAAATAAATAACTTAAATCTGAAGAATCCAAAAGGACTTTACCATTGGGATTTAGCAATTCCCTGGTTTTTTTAAAGAATTTGTCAAGCTGGTTGAGCTTGCCAATTATTCCGCTGCCATTCATTAGCATCAAAATGGTATCAAATTTTTCATTTTTCAAATCGAAAAAATCAATATTTCGAGCATCTTTAATTCCGCGTAGACGGGAAATTTCTATAGCTCCTTTAGAGGTATCAATGGAAGTCACCTGAAGGTTTTTTTCTTGCTGAAGATAAAGCGAATGGCTTCCTGCGCCGCAGCCAACATCTAAAACTTTTCCCTTTGCAAGTTGCAGCGCTTTTTGCTCTAAGGGTGGCATTTCAGCATAATTTCTGAACAAATAGGGAACAGGAATTACATCATCATCAAAGTCGGGGGAATGTACCTGGATATCTGTAGTATCCTTTTCGTAATAGTAAGCGGAAATAGCTTTTCCAAAAATGTCTTTTACTGAAGTTTGCTGATTCATTGATAAGGTGTAGCTTGGTTTTATATCTTTGCCCAATGGAAGAAATTCTAAAAAATCTCCCTGAAAAGGCCAAAGATAAGCATAAGGAAAATAAAAAGTTTTTTGCAAAGCTTAGAAAAAAGCCGCCAAAAGATTTGGATAGGCAGATGCAGGAAATGCACGAGGAAGAATTTTCGCGCACTAATTGCCTGGACTGTGCAAATTGCTGTAAAACTACCGGCCCTTTATTTACCAATAAAGACATAGAGCGCATTAGCAAGCATTTAAAATTAAAGCCGCAACAGTTTATTGAGCAGTATTTGCGAATAGATGAAGATAATGATTATGTGCTGCAACAAGTGCCCTGTACTTTTTTGGCTGCAGATAATTACTGCCTAATTTATGATGTGCGACCAAAAGCCTGCCGGGAATTCCCGCATACCGACCGGAAAGATTTTCATAAAATCTCTAATCTTACTATTAAAAATACGGCTATTTGCCCCGCTGCATATAATATTGTAGAAGAGATGAAGAAGAGGGTTAAGGGGTAGAAGGATTATTTTTTAGGGTTTGGGTTTGATTAGATTGTAGGTTTTTTCTGGATTGTGCCTTTATTGTTGGGCGGTACGGGTTGCGTGTTTCACGGTTTTATTAAATAACACTAAAATTCTAAATTAGAGAATTACTTTAAATTCAAAAAATATGAGCTCGAGTTACCGTGATCTTGATATTTATAATGCTTCCCTGAATTTATTCTTTAAAATTCATTCTCTAAGTTTAAAGCTTCCCAAATATGAATTGTACGAATTGGGGAGTCAGATAAGAAGATCTTCAGATTCTGTAGTTACAAATATTGTTGAAGGTTATGGAAGAAAACGGTACAAAGCTGACTTCATTAAGTTCTTAATTTATTCCCACGCCAGTAATGATGAAACCATTTTACATTTTAATAAGTTATTACACCTTTGTCCTGCTATTATGGGACCTCATCAAGACCTAGTTAAGGACTACGAAATTCTGGGAGCAAAAATTAATAAATTCATTCAATATGTAGAATTGAACTGGAAAAGTTAATATTCCGAAACCCGCAACTCGCAACTCGTATCCCGCCACGCCCTTAATAAATTAGGTATTGCTTTCTTTTAACTTCAAAATTTTCCAAACCTTGCTGCCAACTATCCCTTATTTCTTTAGCAGATAAACCGGCTTCAATTTGAGTTTGTAATTCTTTGGTTCCCGCCAGTTTTGTGAAAAAAGCATTGAAGAATTCATCTCTATTCGCGGTGTTTTCATATGCTTCAATTAGCCATTCTAAATTTATTTGATCTACCCGCGCTATTTCACTAAGATCCCGACCATAGCATTCTTTCCCGAGATGTTTTGGGCTTTTTGCGCCAGGCTTAGATTGTGGAGTATAGGTGAAATCAAAATAATTTTCATCTAAAAACGGCGAGCCGAATACCTGGAATTGTTTGTCGGTGCCACGACCGGCGTTCACATTGGTACCTTCAAAGAAACATAGACTTGGGTATAAATTTATTGCCTGTGCATTGGGTAAATTTGGTGAAGGTTTCACCGGAAGATCGTAAGCTTTAGAGTGGTCGTAATTTTCCATTTCAATTACTTCCAAATCGCATTGAATGCCGTCTTTTAACCATTTTTCGCCATTAATCATTTTTGCGTATTCTCCCATAGTTAAGCCGTGAACGGTTGGAATTGGATGCATTCCTACAAAACTTTTAAACTCGGTTTCCAGGATGGGGCCGTCTATATAATGTCCGTTAGGGTTTGGTCGGTCAAAAACGATAAGTTGTACGTCATTTTCGGCGCAGGCTTCCATCACATAATGTAAGGAAGAAATATAGGTGTAAAAACGGGTTCCTACATCCTGTAGGTCAAAAATTAATACATCAAGATCTTCCAGCTGTGCTGCTTTCGGCTTTTTGTTATCGCCATAAAGTGAAATTACTGGTAAGCCGGTTTGAGCATCTTTACCATCTTCTACTGCTTCGCCGGCATCAGCTGTTCCACGAAAGCCGTGTTCAGGGGCAAAACCTTTTACCAGATTCACTTCTAAGGCCAGCAAAGAATCTACTACGTGGGTAAATTCTCCAGCTTCATTTTTCATAATTGAAGTCTGGTTTCCTACAATCCCCACTCTTTTTCCCTTCAACAAAGGAAGGTAAGTTTCGGTACGATTGGCTGCGAGAATAATGTCTTTAACAGCGGTTTCATCTTGATTATTTATTGCAATTTCTTCTGAAGATTGCTCTTTCTTATTTTGGTTTCCGCAGGAAAGAATACCTATAAAAGCGAATAAAAATGTACTTTTGAATAACCTTTTAAGCATCGTGATAATTTGAATTTCGAATTTTTTGTTGTTAAACGCCTTATCGGCGGTAAAAGCCATAAAAGTAGTATTTCTGCACCTATTATAAAAATAGCGATTGCGGCAATTGCTATTGGTGTGGTGATGATGTTGGTTTCTTTTGCAACCGGACTTGGTTTGCAGGAAAAAATAAGGGATAAGATTGCGGCTTTTAACGGGCATATTAATATTTCTAATTACGATAATAACAGCTCACAGGTTACGCTTACCCCGGTTGATAAAGACCAGGATTTTTATCCTGAATTTAATACCGTTGATGGTATTGCCCACGTACAGGCGGTGGCAACAAAATTTGGGATAATTCGTACTGAAACAGATTTTGAAGGGGTTGTGGTAAAAGGTGTGGGCACCGATTATAATTGGAATTATTTTGAAGATTTCCTGATTAAAGGTAAACTGCCAGATGTTGATAATAACTTGAATGATGAGGTTTTAGTTTCAGCTTATTTAGCGAACAGGCTTCAATTAAATATAGGAGATAAAATTCCAACTTATTTTCTGCGCGATGGCAGCGATAGACCGCTAACCCGTGGATTTGTGGTTACCGGTATTTATGATTCTGGGTTTATGGACTTTGATAAACTCTATGTGCTGGCCGATATTCGGCATATTCAACGTCTTAATCGCTGGGGAGAAAATGAGGTAGGCAATTTTGAAGTTTTTCTAAACGATTTTGACGAAATTGATGAAAAAGGCCAGGAAGTTTATGAGAACACGGGGTCGTTTTTAGATACGCAAACCATAAACCAGAAGTATTATTCGATATTTGAATGGCTGGCGCTTTTCGATTTTAATATCGCCCTTATTATTGGAATTATGATTTTGGTCGCCGGGATAAATATGATTACTGCTTTGCTGGTTTTAATTCTTGAGCGCACCCAAATGATCGGGATTTTAAAAGCCCTGGGCGGTAACGACTGGAGTATTAGAAAGATTTTTCTTTACAATGCCGGTTACCTTATTATTAAAGGACTTTTCTGGGGAAATTTAATCGGAATCGGAATATTATTGCTGCAGAAATATTTTAAACTGGTACCATTAAATCCTGAAACCTATTATGTGACTGAAGTTCCCGTTTATCTAAGCTGGGACTATATTTTAGCGGTAAACCTGGGAACCTTAATTTTATGTATGCTGATGTTGATAATTCCTTCAGTAATAATTTCAAAGATTTCTCCTTCCAGAGCAATTAAATTTGAATAAATTATAACAAATCGAGTGCTTTTGGTGATTCTATTGAAGTAAATTCAATTTTTTACCTTTGCAACTTCAAAAATAAAGAAATGGATTACGTAGAAAATATATTGGGGACTATTGGGAATACGCCAATGGTGAAAATGAATAAGATCACTAAAGATATAGACGCTTTGGTTTTAGCAAAATATGAAACTTTTAACCCGGGAAATTCGGTTAAAGATCGTATGGCGGTGAAAATGGTAGAAGAAGCTGAAGCCAAGGGACTTTTAAAACCCGGCGGAACTATTATTGAAGGAACATCTGGAAATACAGGAATGGGCCTTGCCCTTGCAGCCATTGTGAAAGGCTATAAAATGGTTTGTGTACTTTCTGATAAACAGAGCAAAGAAAAAATAGATATTTTAAAAGCCGTAGGTTGCGAAGTGGTAGTTTGTCCCACCGATGTTGCGCCAGAAGATCCGCAATCTTATTATTCAACCTCAAAAAGAATGGCAGAAGAAACTCCAAATTCCTGGTATGTGAATCAATATGATAATCTGGCAAATACCAAAGCACATTACGAAAGTACCGGTCCTGAAATTTGGGAACAAACCGATGGGAAAGTGACTCATTTTGTAGTAGGCGTAGGTACCGGTGGAACTATTTCTGGAGTGGGAAAATATTTGAAGGAGAAAAATCCGAATATTAAAGTTTGGGGAATTGATACCTATGGTTCTGTTTTTAAAAAATACCATGAAACCGGGGAATTTGACGAAAAAGAGATTTACCCATATATCACCGAAGGGATTGGAGAAGACATTTTACCAAAAAATGTAGATTTTAGTGTGATTGATGGATTTACCAAGGTAACCGATAAAGACGCCGCTGTTTACACTCGTAAATTGGCCGAAGAAGAAGGTTTCTTTTTAGGAAATTCAGCCGGCGCTGCAGCAAAAGGATTGCTTCAACTTAAAGAACATTTTACCAAAGATGATGTGGTGGTTGTTTTATTTCACGACCATGGCAGCCGTTATGTAGGAAAGATATTTAACGATGAGTGGATGAAAAAACAAGGATTCATCGATTAATTTTTATATGAATTCTGAATTAAATGTTCAGAAATTATATTTAGCTGAGAGTATTAAAAATATATATTATTATAAATTTTTAATACTTTCATTTTTTTATGCAAATAATATTATATCAGATAAATAGTAAAGAAATTTAGTTTATGAGGAATTTATGGCTTTTTACCAGTATATTTTTAATGTTAACAGCCATTACCGGGGCACAGGAAAACACACAAAATAATTCTGATTTACAGGTAGAAGTAACTCTTTCAAACCCTTCACGGGAAATTAACGACGGGATAGCCGAAGTTATTGTAACCGGGGGAGAAAAGCCATACCAGTATAAATGGACCAATCAATCTACTGCCTTAGATGCCAGGAAATCTACTGGTTTAATTGAGGGAATGGAACATACCATTAAAGTGACAGATGCGAATAATAAATCTGTTTCTAAATCCTTTACAATTCCTGCCGAATCTATTACCGAAATTTTTAATAGTAATGTACAGCCCGCCGTAGATTTTCTTGGCGGGATTTTATTTTGGGATCCATTTGCTTCTTTGGGTATTTTTGATCCCGTGGTGTATACTCCCACTAAACAAATTCCTATTCCCGAATGGGATGCTTTAAGCAATAATTCCTATACTTTAAAAGAATGGTTAATCACAAAAAATGCCGAGGTTAATGAAGGCGATAAAATTGCCATAATCCAAACTAATACAGGGGAAGAAATTGAAGTTTTTTCGCCGGTAAAAGGAAGACTCAATTACCTGGTTAAAGAAGGCCACGTAATTTTTGATCCAAATAGTACCAGTGATGTTGTAGAACAGGATGCACACGTTTTTGCAGAAGTAGTTTACGCTGAGCCGCAACCCTTGTTACATCCTAATGGAGATGTGAAGATGAATGCGATTCCCTTTATTGTAATGTGGTTAATTATAGGAAGTATCTTTTTTACGATTAGACTTGGGTTTATAAATATCCGTGGGTTCAGGCATTCCATAGACCTGGCCAGGGGGAAGTATGACGACCCAAATGCACCGGGTACTATTACTCACTTCCAGGCTATGGCAACTGCTGTTTCTGCAACAGTTGGTCTAGGAAATATCGCGGGCGTGGCAGTAGCTATTTCCCTTGGTGGTGCCGGCGCTACCTTTTGGATGTTTTTAGCAGGATTTTTTGCTATGTCTTTAAAATTTGTAGAGTGTACTTTAGGGGTAAAATACCGATTTATAAATAGTGAAGGCCGAATTTTTGGCGGACCAATGAATTATTTGAGATATGGCCTTGAAAAAAGAAATATGAGAGGTCTTGGTAAATTTCTTGCCGGCCTTTTTGCCGTTCTTGGCGTTGGGGCTTCATTTGGCGGGGGCAATATGCTACAATCTAACCAGGCATTTAAAATTGTTTCTGAGCAATTACCATTTCTACAGGGTCACGGTTTTTGGTTTGGTGTAGGCTTCGCTATATTAGTTGGGGTGGTAATAATTGGCGGTATTAATAGTATTGCTAAAGTTACCGGAAAAGTGGTTCCTTTTATGGCCATGGTATATATTCTTGGATGTGCTATTGTAATTGGCACCCATATAGAAAATATAGGTGGTGCTTTCTCTGCAATCTTTAATGGAGCACTCTCTGCAGATGCACTTAAAGGTGGATTTATTGGAGTGTTAATTATTGGTTTACAACGGGCAGCGTTTTCCAGTGAAGCCGGGGTTGGTTCGGCTGCAATTGCGCATAGTGCTTCAAAAACCAATAATCCTATAGCCGATGGTTTTACTTCTTTGGTAGAACCATTTATAGATACTATGGTGGTTTGTACTATGACGGCTCTTGTCCTTATTTTCACCGGTATGCACGAAGTGAATGGGCTTGGAGGAGTCGAGTTAACCTCAGATGCATTTGGTAGTGTGATCTCGTGGTTTCCCGCAGTTCTGGCTTTTGCCGTTTTCTTATTTGCATTTTCAACTATGGTCTCCTGGTCTTATTACGGAATGAGATCCTGGACTTATCTTTTTGGGAAAAGTGTGAAATCTGAAACCGTTTATAAAATTATGTTCCTTCTATTTGTGGTTCTTGGCGCTTCTACAAGTCTGGGGGCCGTACTTAGTTTCTCTGATATGATGATTTTAGCCATGTCTTTTCCTAATATTATAGGTTTATATATAATGTCTTCTGAAGTACGGGAGGATATGAAAATTTACCTGAAACGACTTAAAGCAGGGGAAATTTACATCAGTGAAAAATTCAGGAAAGCAGCTTAAGGAGGTAAATTGACTCTATAATCGAGATTCAATTGCTATGATACTTTGCTCGGAATAGAATATTATTCTTTTTAATAGCTTCGTGAGCTCGCTTCGATGGAGTTTACTTATGGTAATTTCTGAAGAAAATAAAAGAGAAAACTTCCAATTAAATATAGAAGCACGTCAATTATATCGGCCGTGTATCTCCAGTGTAGTGGTGGTAGAATAACTTCAAAATAAATAGCATACATCACGAATACTGAAAGTACAGTTATAAGATTTAAACGTAAAGTTTTATCCTTCTTAAGGAACTGTACCGTATAGAGACAAATGCTTAATACAATAGGCATACAAAGAAAATTTGCCAAGTAGAAATTAATAATATCGGGGAGTGGGATCTCAAAAAAATAAAGAGCTTGGAGAAGAGCAAAAAGAAGACAGCTTATAAAAAAGAACGTTTTTAAACTTTTCATAATACCAGGAGGGAAACCAGGAAAGCAATTATACCACCAACTACCATTACCGCTATCCAAATTGAATATCCAACTTTAGAAAAGAAACGTCCGATTCCGGTTTGGGGTTCTTCTTTTTCTTGCGTTGGTTTTGAGGTAATATTTGTAGAAGTGTTTTTATTTTCTTGGTTGGGTTCCATAATTGAGTTGCTGGTTCACTTTGCTAAAAAAGATAAACAAAAATTCCAAAATGGAATTATTTCCGTAGGGTTTAACCGCAATTTAGGTATTGCTTATAAAATAATCTTAAAATATTATTCTTCCCATCCCCAGGGAGCATCAGGTGTTTTTATTGGATTGGAAAGATCAAATTCTACACTAAAATTAGTTTTAGCACCAATTCTTTTAAGATTGTAACTAAAAATTTCATCATCTAAGCTTATCCACCAAACATTGGTTGCCGCAGCGGGAAGTAATTCGGCCGTTTCGTCATCAGCAGGAAATACCTGGATGTTGGCTAAACCGGTGTTAGAAGCCGTGCCGCCGTACTGCGTTATTTTATCTTCGCTGCCATCGGGTTTGCGGTGATCATGTTTCAGCTCAATTTTATTATCTTTTAATCGTAAAATCCAGGTCCGGGATTTATTTTCTCCTACAAAAAATGGGATTTTAATTTCATTTTCCTCGCAAGACCTCACGTGCATAATTAATTTCTTGCCATCAAAATCAGCGTTGCCTATTCCCTGGATTATAGTGCCTTCATAAGATTTACCGCAGTGTTGCTGAAGTTGGTTCCAAAAGCTTTTTGCCGGTGTTTCCTGGGCAAAGACTGCGCTGCTTAAAAAGAATAAAATGAAGTATAATTTCATATTACAAATGGGCTAAATGTTTTAAATTGCTGCAAAATACACTATTTAAAGCCCTAAAAAGATTCTGAATGAAAAATTTCTACTTTATAATTTTAGTATTTTTAGTAATTGGTTGCAACACATCTAATTCTGTCACCCACAATACAGAAACCGATAATCCTTCTGGTATGGATTATAGTTACCTTGCCCTGGGTGATTCTTATACCATTGGTGAAAGTGTACCCGAAAAAGAGCGCTGGCCGGTACAGTTGGTTGCTCAACTTAACGAAAGAGGGTATAAAGTAGCACCACCTAAAATTATAGCCAAAACCGGTTGGACCTCTGGAAATTTATTAGCCGCAATGCGATCTGAATTGAATTATACCCGAGAATTTGATTTAGTTTCTATTTTAATTGGAGTTAATAATCAGTACCAGGGACAAGGTATTGAAGATTATGAAGAAGAATTGCGCGAGATTTTTAAGTTGGCGCTTAATCATTCTAAACGTAGGGAAAAAGGCGTTTTTGCTTTGAGTATTCCAGATTATGGAGTGACGCCTTTTGGAGCAGAAAATACAGAAACTATTGGCGAGGAAATAGATGAGTTTAATGCGGTTTTTAGAAGAATTGCGGCAGAATTTGAGGTTGATTTTTATAACATTACGCCAATTTCCCGTGAAGCTGAAAGAGATGCCGCCCTTATTGCCGAAGATAATTTACACCCCAGCGGATTGATGTATCGCTTTTGGGTGGAAGAAATTATAGATGAAATCCCCCAAATTTTACCTCAGTAGTTTAAAAGACTGGTCTTAAAGCGCATTTTTCTAATTTTAGAAGATGCGCGAAGATTTTTTACATTATCTATGGAAATTCAAGAAATTCGATTTCACCAATGCAAAAACCACGCAGGGAGAAAAAATACTTCTAATAGATAGTGGAGCTCATAATTTTAATTCGGGCCCCGATTTCTTCAATGCGCGCTTAAAAATTGGAGACCAGCTATGGGCCGGAAATGTAGAGTTGCATATCAAAGCATCAGACTGGTATTTTCACCAACACGAAAAAGACACAAATTACGATAATGTTATTTTACACGTAGTTTGGGAAGACGATGTTGACGTACAAAGGCATAATAAAACTTCTATACCCGCTTTAAGCTTAAAAAGTCTTGTAGATCAGGATTTACTTATGGGTTATCGCCAACTTTTTGCTTCTCCTGAAAACTGGATTAATTGCGAGAAAAATTTTAAAGAAGTAGATGATTTCACGCTGCGCCATTGGCAGGAGCGTCTTTATTTAGAGCGTTTAGAAGAAAAATCTATACTTATTTTAGATTTATTAGGGAAATCTGGGAATAACTGGGAAGCAGTTTTATTTCAGATGTTAGCTAAAAACTTTGGGCTTAATCTTAATGGAGATGCGTTTCTAAGTATGGCGCAAAGTTTGGATTTTTCTGTGGTGCAGAAATCCTCTCAAAATAATTTACAACTTGAAGCTTTGTTTTTTGGCCAGGCCGGTTTGCTTAGTAAGCAATTAAATATCCCTTATTATAAAAAACTGCAGCAGGAATATGCCTATCTAAAACATAAATACAAACTCTCAAATTCTGGCGTGATTCCTCCAAAATATTTCAGGTTACGGCCAGATAATTTTCCGAATATTAGGCTGTCTCAGTTGGCTTCGCTTTATTTTAAGCAGAAGAATTTGTTTTCAGAATTAATTGCTTCAAAATCTTTCTTGCCTATTTATAAAATTTTAGATGTAGAAACTTCTGAATTTTGGCGGCAGCATTATTCATTTCCGAAGAAACATAGAGAAAGGGAAAAAAGGCTAAGTCCCGCTTTTAAAGATCTGGTGCTTATAAATACTATTATTCCGCTTCGTTTTTGTGATTCCTAATCGCGCGGTAATGATGAAATAGAAATTTTACTAGAGCTAATAGAAAAAATACCTGCCGAGAATAATAAGATTGTTCAGAATTTTAATAAAATTAAAAATGGCAGTACGCAAAACGCTTTACATTCCCAGGCTATGATAAACTTAAAAAAGAATTATTGTGAAGCCAATAAATGTCTTGATTGTGCTATTGGTGTAAAATTACTGCAACGAAAGACTTAAAATCTTATATTTGTAACGATGACAAAAATGGTGCACAATATTCGTTATTTTTTTGAAAGACATGGTTTTTATGTTTCTTCCCGAGTGGCCGATAAAATGGGAATGCGCGCCAAAAGTGTACGCTTGTTTTTTATTTATGCCTCGTTTGTAACACTGGGCTCCTGGTTTGTGGTGTATTTGGTCCTTGCATTTTGGTTAAAACTTAAAGACTTGGTGTACACTAAAAGAACTTCAGTTTTTGATCTATAACCGGTATTTAACTGCATTTTTATCAATAATTTTAAGTTTCTTCAGGATTTAATCAAACTAAATTTAACAATACCTTTACATTTTAACTCCCAAAAATTTGAAAAGGCCCATTTTTTTAGCATCTTGCTTCGCGGAAATTATCAATCTAAATTAAACAACCTTTATACTATATGAGAAAGTATCTGCTTTCAATGTTCTTTTTGTTTTCAATTTTAGCGATTAATGCACAAGAACTGGATGTCCAGGCCAAAGTTGGCAATCCTTCCAATATTATTAATAACGGGTTTATTGATCTTGAGGTTGAAGGAGGAGTACCTCCTTATAAATACCAATGGTCTGATCCCGAAACTTCTTTAGAATCATCCAGAGCAGAAGGTCTTACCGAAGGAGTTCCTTATGAAGTAACAGTTACCGACAGTGAAGGTAATTCTGTAACAAAAAGTTTTGAAATAAAGGCTGATGCTATTACCGAACATTTTAACGGTACTTTTGTTCCCATTGTAGAAGGAATGACGGCTATTCTTTTCTGGGATCCATTTACCGCTGTAGGAATCTACGATCCAAAGGTATATGCCGAAAAACGTTTTGTCCCAACTCCAGATTGGAGTGCTGATACAGAAGATAAATTCATCTTAAAAGAATGGCAGGTAGAAGAGGGAGCTCACGTAGAAGAAGGTGACCTTATTGCCATTGTAGGATCTCAAAATAGCGGTGATCTAGAGGTTATGGCCAATGCTACTGGAACAGTAGAATATCTGGTAGGAGAAGGCGAAACAATATGGGATTATCAAAATAGTTCAGATCTTATTGAAACAAACGCCCATATGTTGGCCCAAATTCAATATGATGAACCGCAAATTCTAACCAATCCTAATGGAACTCCACAAAAACATAATATTCCTTTTATTGTTGTTTGGTTAATTTTTGGTGCAGCATTCTTTACTGTAAAAATGGGCTTCATCAACTTTAAAGGATTTAAACACTCTATAGACCTTGCCAGAGGGAAATATGACGAGCCTAACGCACCGGGTAGTATTACTCACTTTCAGGCGCTGGCAACCGCAGTTTCTGCTACAGTAGGTTTGGGTAATATTGCCGGTGTTGCCGTTGCAATTTCCCTTGGTGGTGCAGGAGCAACTTTCTGGATGATTATTGCCGGTTTACTGGGTATGGCATCAAAATTCGTAGAATGTACGCTTGGTGTAAAATATCGTTTTATAAACTCTGAAGGGAGAATCTTTGGAGGACCAATGAACTATTTGCGCTACGGACTTGAAAAAAGAAATATGCGTGGTTTAGGTAAATTCCTTGCTGCCTTTTTCGCTATTTTAGGTATTGGTGCCTCATTTGGTGGTGGAAATATGTTCCAGGCCAATCAATCTTTTGAAATCCTTTCTGGCCAGTTTACTTTCTTAATTGGTAATGGATTTTGGTTTGGTATTGGAGTTGCAGTTCTTGTAGGTATTGTTATTATTGGAGGTATTCAAAGTATTGCTAAAGTAACCGGTAAGGTGGTGCCATTTATGGCTGCAGTATACGTTCTTGGTGCTTTAACTGTAATATTTATAAATATAGAAAATATTGTTCCGGCATTTGGAGCTATTTACGATGGAGCTTTTAACGCTACAGCGATGAAAGGTGGAATTATAGGGGTGCTAATTGTTGGTTTTCAACGTGCAGCATTCTCTAACGAAGCTGGTGTTGGGTCGGCAGCGATTGCTCACTCGGCAGCAAAAACAAATCACCCGCCATCTGAAGGTTTTGTCGCTTTATTAGAGCCTTTTATTGATACTGTAGTGGTTTGTACTTTAACTGCTTTAGTATTAATCTTTACCGGAATGCACGAAGTAGAAGGAGTAGGTGGGGTTCAATTAACCTCAGATGCTTTTGCAAGTGTAGTTTCCTGGTTCCCTTATGTGTTGGCAATGGCAGTTTTCTTATTTGCATTTTCAACAATGATTTCCTGGTCTTATTACGGGATGCGTTCCTGGACTTACCTCTTCGGAAAAAGCAAAAAAACAGAATTGGCATATAAAATATTATTCCTTGTGTTTGTTGTAGTAGGAGCTTCCATTAGTTTAGGAGCCGTATTAGACTTCTCTGATATGATGATCCTTGCGATGTCCTTCCCGAACATTATAGGACTTTATATTATGTCTAGTGAAGTAAGAAAAGATCTAAATGAATATTCCCGAAAGCTAAAAGCAGGAGAATTATTCAAGAAACAACGAGAGGCAAAAGCCAGCTAACCTTGTAAAATTATGAAATTGATAAAATCCCATTTTGTGTTCAACAGGAGCCAACAAAATGGGATTTTTCTTTTGGTAATAATTATAATTCTTTTTCAGGCGATTTATTTTTTTGCTGATTTTTCTTCGGAAAGTAATTCTGAAGCTTTATCCCGGAAGAAATAGAATCTTTTCAAGCACAAATAGATTCTATAAAAGTAGCCCGGGCTGAAGCAGATTCGATTAATATCTATCCTTTTAATCCAAATTATATAACCGATTTTAAAGGTTATACTTTAGGAATGAGTGTAGAAGAAATTGATAAACTTCAGCAATTTAGAGAAGAAAATAAATGGATTAATTCTGCAAAAGATTTTCAAAAAGTTACGGGTGTTTCAGATTCTTTACTTGCTACAATTTCTCCGTATTTTAAATTCCCAAATTGGGTTACTGAGGCCGAAAAGAAAAAAGAGAACAATAGAAATATCCCTTCTGTAAAAGTTTCAGATTTAAATACAGCAAAATCAGAAGATTTACAAAAGATAAATGGAATAGGTGAGGTGTTAGCGAATAGGATTGTTAACTACAGAACTAAAATCGGTGGTTTTAGAGGCGAGATTCAGCTAAAAGATATTTATGGTTTAAATTATGAAACGCGGGAAAAGTTGCAGCAGCAATTTAAGGTTTTTAAAGATGAAGATTTAAGCTTAATAAATATTAATAAAGCGAAAGTTCTAGACCTGGTAGATGTTCCGTATATTAAATATGAGCTTGCGAGGGAGATTATAGATTACCGCCAACTACACGAAGAAATTAGTTCTTTTGAAGAATTATCAAAAATAGAAAGTTTTCCTTCAGATAAAATCGATAGAATTCAATTATATTTGATCTTAAATTGAATATTCGGAATTTTAGCTTACTTAAATATTTATCCGTGGATTAATTACTATAATAAAAATTGATTTTATTTTAGTGGCCCGGAAGTTTGCTTCCTTTCTAAATAAAAGAAAAAAGAAAATAGCATGAATACATTGTATTTTACAGAGGAACACGAACTTTTTAGAAAAAGTTTTCAGGACTTTTTACAGAAAGAAGTGGTACCTCATATTGATAAATGGGAGAAGACCGGCACAATAGAACGCTTTATCTGGAAGAAATTTGGTGAAATGGGCTACTTTGGCCTTAACCAGCCCGAGGAATACGGCGGGATGAACCTTGATATTTTCTACACCGTAATCTTCCTGGAAGAACTTCAAAAAATTAATAGCGGTGGCTTTGCTGCTGCTATGTGGGCCCACGCTTATTTGGCAATGACGCACGTAAATAAAGAAGGTGACGATGCAATTAAGAAAAAATATCTTAACCCAAGTATTGAAGGAGATAAAATAGGCTGTCTTTGTATCACCGAGCCTTTTGGTGGCTCTGATGTTGCCGGAATGCGAAGTACCGCAATTAAAAAAGGCGATAAATATATTTTAAACGGTTCCAAGACTTTTATTACCAACGGAGTTTATTCAGATTATTTAGTAGTAGCTGCCAAGACCGATCCTGATAAGGGAAATAAGGGGATGAGCATTTTTATTGTAGACAGGGAAACTCCCGGAATTTCGGCTTCAAAATTAGATAAACTGGGCTGGAGAGCTTCAGATACTGCAGAAATTGCTTTTGACGATGTTGAGATTCCTGCTGAAAATCTAATGGGTGAAGAAGGAAAAGGTTTTTCTTATATCATGCAGCACTTTGCTTTAGAGCGATTAATTATGGGAATTAACGCCCACGCTCGTGCTGAATATGCCCTGGATTATACATTAGGCTACATGGCCGAAAGAGAAGCATTTGGCAGAACCATAGATAAATTCCAGGCTTTGAGACATTCGGTAGCCGATATGGCCAGCGAAGTAGAAATGAATAAGGAATTCAATTATTCTATTGCGAAACGCCTTAATGACGGGCAATATGTGGTGAAAGAGGCCAGTATGTCTAAATTACTTTCAACAAAAATGGCCGATAAGGTTATTTACGATTGTTTGCAGATGTTGGGAGGTTATGGGTATATGGAAGATTATCCATTGGCAAGAATGTTTAGAGATAGCCGTCTAGGCCCAATTGGTGGTGGAACTTCAGAAATTCTTAGAGAGATTATCGCTAAAATGGTGATCGATAAAAAAGAATACAAGCCAGCGGCGAAGTAATCTTTTAGATTAACATTTTTGCGAAAATTCTACATTTATCGCTAAAATGGTGATCGATAAAAAAGAATACAAGCCAGCGGCGAAGTAATCTTTTAGATTAACATTTTTGCGAAAATTCTAC
>NZ_DCAP01000015.1:0-66130 GCF_002311535.1 Salegentibacter sp. UBA1130
TTAAACAATACGTAATTAGTCGGGGTGCGTATAATTATTATGCAACTTTAGAAGAGCTTTCAGGCTCCGATAATATTTTCTCCCAAAGTCAACCCGGTTATTTTTCTGGAAATATAGAAAACATTAATAATCCGGATGAAAAGATTATAGGTTTTTTTGATGTTTCTTCGGTTTCGACAAAAAGAACATTTTTTAGCTATGAAGATTTCTTTGACTCCGAGCATAGCAATCCTTATTTAGCCTCTTACTGTCCTATAGAAAGTCCAGATTTACCACATTTAATAGAACTGGTTGAAAATAGAAATGTTAGATGGTTTAGTACGGTGCCAGTTCCTTTTGGAACTCCAGTATTTGAAATTGTACCGGCAAGTTGTGTAGACTGTACGGTATTTGGAAGTAACGAAGTTCCAGATTTTTGGGAAGAATAAATCAATACTAATTAAATGATTAAAAATAAGTTTATACTAATTCTATTTTGCCTTGGTTTTTTATCTTCCACCTATGCTCAGGTAGAGGAGGGTTTAATACAAACCCAAATGCCCAAAGAAAAGGTGTTTATTCACACTAATAATACTCTATTGCTCACAGGGGAAAAATTACTTTATAAATTTTATTCTCTGGAAAGTGAAACGAACAAACTAAGCGATTTTAGTAAAGTTGGTTGGGTACAATTGATCAATAATAAGAAAGAAGTTGTTTTTCAGCATAAGGTCAAATTAAAGAAGGGGCAGGGGTTTGCAGATTTTTTTATACCTGCAAATTTAAATTCGGGAGCTTATAAATTAGTAGCATATACCAATTGGATGTTAAATGCGCAAGCCAATTATTTTCAACAAGAAATATATATTTTGAATCCGTACCAGGAAAGTAATGAAGACCTGGAAATAGAAGAAAAGAATCAATTTACAAGGCACAAAACCAATTTTGATAATCAGGAAATAAGTTTAATTCTAAATAAAAATACCTTTCAACAAAGAGAAGAAGTTGTTTTAGAGATAGAAAATCCTAACCAATTATCAGGAAATTTCTCTATTTCAGTAAGAAGAATTGACAGTATTAATAAACCTCCCCGAGTTACAAGCCTTGACTTCAATAAACTCTTTGAAAATATTAAGTGGAGTTTTAATGATACCTTATTTTATCCTGAAATAAGAGGCACTTTTTTTCAGGGAAAAATAGAAGCAGATCCTAACCCAACTTCTTTAGAAAAAAATATTTCAATTTCATCACCGGGAGAAAAAAACCAACTTCAAATTGTTTCAACTGATGCTGGGGGAAAATTTTCATTCATTTTAAATGAAGTACCAAATGAAGACGAGTTTATCATGCAAGTTTTGAACGATGAAGTCACCTATAAAATTAACCTACAAGAACAACCGAAATTAGATTATAGTAAATTATCTTTTTCCACTCCAGGTCTAGCTACTTCCAATAAGGAATATATTCTTGAAAAAAGTATTAATATTCAAATTGAAAATGCTTATAACGCCACTAAATCCGATAGATTTGTCAATTTAGATAATAATTATTATTTCTTTGATGAAGAATTGATTACTTATAATCTAGATGATTATAACAGGTTTCCAGACCTATCTCAAACATTTACTGAAGTTATTAAATTTGGCAGAATAAGACGAAATGATGAAGGTGAAAACATCTTTTTAGTTAGAAATAAAAACCCGCTTGTAGAATTTGACAGTGCAGCACTACTTCTTATAGACGGAGTAATTCTAAATGATCACGAGAAATTAATTTCTTACGATCCACAGCAAATTAAAAGTATAGGAATATTAAGAAATAAGTTGTTTTTAGGGCCATCTGCATTTGAAGGCGCCATTATCGTTAATACAAAAAGTGGCGATTTTCCTAACGAATTTCAAGATGAAAGTATGATTTCAACAAAACTTAAAATACCTCGAAAATCTAAAGAATATTATTCACCTAATTATCCAAATGAAAGCTTAAGACGAATACCCGATTATAGATATCAACTCTTGTGGAATCCTGAAGTCAAGTTTAACGATGAACCGCTACGACTTTTCACTTCAGATTTAAATGGAGAATTTGAGATAAACCTGGAAGGTTTTACAGAAGATGGAAAACCCATTTCAATAACTAAAACTTTTTACGTAGAGTAGTAATTTCAGTTTAATTTACTTCATCAGGATAATCTTCATACCAGTCATCAAAGGTCTTTTTAGTTTTATAACTATCGGTAAGAACTTTATAAACGGTGTAAATAAGTAGAATTTGGCCTATACAGGTTAAATAGAAAATCACCGGAAAATTGATATTAAAATAAACCATGCTAGTTATTACTACTAACAGAAGCGAGGTGATTATTAAATATGTAATTCCATTATTTTTCATAACCTTTAAATTACAGAATATTGCTTATAACATCTCTTAAAGAGGCATTAAAGTATTGTTATGGATTTTTAAAATGTTTGATAATAAGTAATTTATAAATCTATTGGGAGATTTATAAAACAGGTAGTATTTACAGCGCGATTGATTTTAAATTCAATTCTATAGCTTCAGCTTTATTTTCTATAATTTTATAGAAGGTATTTAAACTGAGGTTTTTAAAAACATGTGAGGTACCGCTGCCGGCCCATTTAATTGTGATTTTTTTTATTTCTGAAGCCTTTCCTAATCCTATTTGAGCCCTTAAAGTAGAGGCTCCAAAACTACCACCAGAACTAATGGTATGAAATATAGAACGTGTTTTTCCGTCTTCCGTAACCAAAACTTCAATTTTACTTCCTATGGCGGCCCTGTTTGCTTCAATTCCTTCTAGTTTTAAGCTTATCCAATTATTTTCAACATCATATGGATTCAGATATAGAGAATTAAAAAATTTATCACCTTCATAAGCACCGCCCATAACTACGTGAATATCCTGGTCTCCATCATTATCAATATCAGAAAAAGAGACGGCGTGGCCTTTTTGTATATGGCCAAAGCCACCTGCTGTGGTCACATCCTGAAAATTTTCCCCTAAATTATTTCTAAAAACCCTGTTTGGAATAATTGACTCGTAACTTACTTCTCCTGTACTCAAATAAATATCTGGATAACCATCATTATCCAAATCGCCGTAATTGGCACCCATTGCGTAGCCTATTTTATCTAATCCAACCGCTGCAGAAACATCGGTAAATGTTCCTTTGTTGTTTTGATAAAGGCGCATCGTTTCAGCATTATTTCGTTCGCCTAAATACTCTTTAGTAATGTCTGGGACAATGGTGTAAAAATCGCTTTTTCGATATCCGGCTACAAAAATATCCATCCAACCGTCATTATTATAATCAAATGACCAGGTGGGAAAACTGGAAATTTGCTCACCCAATCCTACTTCAGCTCCTGCTTCTTTAAAACTTATATTTCCTTTGTCATCACTTCCATTATTTAGATATAATAAATTTTTGCTTGAAGCCTGGAGCGTAGAAATATAAATATCCATCCAGCCATCGTTATTATAATCTCCACTGGTTACACCTTTTATATAAAATGGTTGATCTTTTGTACTCACCGAAAGTCCTACACAGGAAGTAATGTTAGAAAAAGTCCCGTCTCCATTATTTTTGAAAAATTCAGAAGGATGAATATTTTTTTTTTCAGATTCATTTCCTATAAATAAATCTACCCAACCATCGTTATTAAAATCTGCCCAGGTGGCAGTTTGGGTAGGGTGGAAGGAAAGTAAACCAGATTCAATAGTAACATCGGTAAAAGTGCCATCTCCATTATTTTTAAGTAGAGAATTTGGATGTTTACCTAAAATTCCCATCCAGGCACCCCGCATTACAAAAACATCAAGAAAACCGTCGTTATTATAATCTGCCTGTACCATATTCAGACCACCTGTAACTAATTCTAAACCGGCAGTTTCTGTTTTTTCTGTAAATGTTCCATCTCCATTATTTATAAAATACCTAAGATTATCTGAAGGCGACCAACTGGAAACCAATACATCTAAAAGATAATCGTTATTAAAATCATCTACAATTCCGCCACCTGATAACTCATTGACATCTAAACCTAATTTGGGGGCAATATCTTCAAATTTCTGCAGTGGATAATCTGATTCAAAAGTACTTTCAGGAATTAACCATTTTTCGGAAACACCTTCAGGATATTCTCCTAAAGTCATATAAGCAATATTCAATAACCATCTACTATTATAATCGTGTGAATTTTGCCTTAAGAATTCTTCATAAAGTTTAATGGCATTCCTGGAGCCATTAGGAACCTGGTGAAAGCCTTTTGGATTAATTGGAATAATGCAGGATGCTGAAGCATCGTGGTGATGTATGCAGTTTTGCTGTTCACCCAGGCGCATATAAGCTAGAGCGAGTAAAGGGCCTATACTTTCTTCTTCATGAGCATCCAGTTTGTATAATAGCAGCCCGCCGCTACTTGCATCTCTTAAATTTTCCAGAATAATAATAGCTTCTTCGGTTTTACCGGCGTATAACAGGGCACGTGCTCTTTTAAGATTATATCTTTCTTTTTGGTTTTTTGGTGCCACTTGTGCTATACTATCAAAATATGCAGCTCTTACTGAAGACGCATAGATATTTTCGGGTACAAAAAATTGATTTTCGGCTGTTTCCTCTAGAAGTTCAGGCATTGTCTTTTTATTGTCACAGGAAACAAAGACTAAAACTGAAAATAGGGTAGTAAATAGATACTTCATGATTTTATAAGGTAATATTACCTTTATTTCTATCTAAATGAATTGGATTTGCTGACTGATACAGATAGGTGAAATTGAATTATTTAATTTATTAAACCTAAGGAAATAAAATATTTTTATGAAGTGCCTTCGAATCTTTTTTTAAGAATAGAAGGAAAATATTTTGGGTATCGTCCCAGAAAATCTGCACATGATGCCTTAGGCCAATGTCGTATAAATTGTTTACGATATAGCTGGGTCATTGATTTGGACATAAAAGGATTTTATGACACCATTGATAATGAACTGCTACTGAAAGCTGTTCAGCACCATACACAGGAGAAGCATATTTTGCTTTACGTGAAAAGGTGGCTGGAGGCACCAGTGCAATTATCTGATGGAACGCTGCATAATCCAAATGGTAAAGGCACACCACAGGGCGGAGTAATCAGTCCTGTATTAGCTAATATCTTTATGGATATTGTATTCGACAAGTGGATCCAAAAGCGTTATCCTGATATCCAGTTTGAACGTTACGCTGATGACATTGTGGTTCATTGTTACCACTTGCCTCAAGCTAATCGACTTCTTGAAGAAATCGAAAGACGATTCAAAGAGTGTAAACTGGAAGTGAATCAGGAGAAGACAAGAATAGTTTACTGTCGCAGAAATCAGAAGAAAAGACCAAGGTTTAAAGTCAAGTTCCAGAAGTTCGATTTTCTGGGCCACACCTTTAAACCCAGAGTAGTCAAAATAAGGGGCATAATGAAATTAGGTTTTACCCCTGCCATCAGTCAGAAAAGCATCAACAGAATAAATGAAGAGCTCTTCAGGATAAACATTCATAGAATGGTACAGTTCCCGTTGAGTAAAATTGCATCTCTGTTGCAGCCTAAAATCAGAGGATGGATAAACTACTACGGTAAATTTCGACTGGGAGGCCTCAAGAAACTATTCAGAACATTGCACATTCGCTTAACGAAATGGGTACGCAATAAGTACCGTAGGTTTAAGCGGAAGCAGTGGGTCCTCGCGCTAAGACATCTACAGAAAATATGCAGGCTCGAACCTTACCTGTTCGAACATTGGCAATACTCAGGGCTCAAACCTTAAAGTCTTGGCTGAGAGGAGCCGTATGAATTGAGAAGTTCACGTACGGTTCTGTGAGAGGTTTAGGGGTGAAATTCCCCTTTACCTACTCGACACTCATTTTTCGTACGTCTTATTCCTTAATAACCATATTTAAAATTATGAATTAATATTCAACTTTGGATTCTTGTTTGAAATCAAAATATATTGCCAAATCGGTCTCTCTACTATTTTATTTTACAGAATAAATAGAATTTTTAGTGTCTAAAAACCTAAATATTTAAGCAATATAGTAGTTTTCTCCTTGTATATTTGAATAAAGAAATTTCACGAATTGGAATCTTTTAAAAATATAAATGAAAACCGGACCCTTCAATATCTTATTGGAATTGGTTCTATACTTTTTATTTCATTTATCTGCTATCTATTTATAGATGTTATTGGTTACCACGTGGTAGCACTGGTTTTACTCCTGGTAGTTTCAATATTAGCTATGTTTTTTAAGATACTTCCGGTGGTAATTGCTGCTGTGTTAAGTGCCTTAATCTGGAACTTTTTATTTATTCAACCGCAATTAACTTTTAAAATCAGTACTCCGGAAGATGCTCTTTTATTTTTGATGTATTTCGTTATTGCCGTTATGAATGCTGTTTTTACCACTAAAATTAGAAAGGCTGAAGCTGTTTCCAGGAAAAGAAAGGAAAGGGAAAAGACTATACAATTATATAACACGCTGTTTAATTCACTTTCTCACGAATTAAAAACGCCTATTGCAGCTATTATCGGTTCGGTAGATACATTAAAAGAAAGTACAGAGAAACTTTCAACTGAGAATAAAAATGAACTCTATAATGAAATAGAGATTGCAGGAAATAGGCTGAATAGGCAGGTTAAAAATCTTTTAAATATGAGTCGCTTAGAAAGTGATTCCATCCATTTACAGCTTAATTGGTATGATGTTAACGAGATTGTCTACAATGTTATTGATAATAATAAAATAGATTGTAATCAACATCAAATTATTTATCAGCCTCAAGATAATTTACCTGTTTTCTTGTTTGATGCTACATTAGTAGAGCAAATTTTACATAATATTGTTCATAATGCTATTCAGTATACACCAAAAGGTTCAAAAATTGAAATTAGGGTGTCACACACAAGTGAGAACTGCGTTTTTGAAATTTTAGATAATGGAAAAGGTTTTCCGGACGATAATATAGAACGGGTTTTTGAAAAGTTTTATCGATTACCAAATTCATCAACAGGCGGCACCGGGCTTGGTCTTTCTATTGCCCAGGGATTTGCCGAAGCTCATAATGGAAAGATCAAAGTTCAGAACAGAAGCAATGGTGGTGCCCAATTTACGGTAACAATTCCGGCGAAAATGACTGACCCTAAAAATTACCAAAATGAATAATGCAGAAATACTTGTTATTGATGATGAGCCACAGATTAGAAAACTGCTTAAAATCACGCTGGAAAGCAACGATTACAAAGTAGTATTGGCTGAAACAGGCACAGAAGGTGTTCATTTGGTGGCCAACCATACGCCAAATCTTGTAATTCTGGATTTGGGTTTACCGGATAAAAGCGGGCATTTGATATTAAAAGATTTAAGAGAGTGGTATGATAAATCAATAATAATTCTTTCTGTACAGGATAGCGAAGCCGATATTATTAAAGCTTTGGATAATGGTGCTACAGATTATCTCACCAAACCTTTTAGAACGGGAGAATTATTGGCCAGGATAAGAGCTTCATTAAGAATAAACCAGAACACCGATTTACAACCCATTATCTCAACCGGGGAATTAGAGATCGATTTAAGTTCGAGAACGGTAAGCAGAAATAATATTCCCGTAAAATTAACTGCTACCGAATACAATTTAGTAGCCTTGCTGGCAAAAAATCAGGGTAGAGTTTTAACCCATCAATTCTTATTAAAAGAGATTTGGGGTTTCGGCTCGCAAAATGAAACTCAATACCTACGGGTTTTTATCGCTCAGCTTAGAAAGAAGTTGGAAGAAAACCCGAATAGCCCGGTTCATATAATTACAGAAAGTGGAGTGGGTTACCGTTTCGTGTAATCTTTATAAAATCTTTATAGTCCCGGTTTAAATTTTATATTCTGCTTATAGCCTTACACCTAACTTTGCATTATAATTTAATCAAAGTACAGTGGCTAAACCTCCAAAAAGATCGCCTAACGAAAAAAATCAGTCTTACTCCCATTTAAAATGGCCGGCAATTATAATAGCCATTTTAATAGTAGTTATTGTGGCAGTTCTCGATTACTGTAGTCGCCAGGGTAATTTATAATTAGGGAGAAATGTTGTCATTTTTCAAGAATATTTTATCTGGAATATACCGTGAGCGAAGATTAAGTAAAATTGCTGCAATTCTAAGTGTCTGCGGTATATTTCTTCTTATTTTCGATTTAGGTTTTACTCATATTGAGAGCGAAAGAAATTTTTTAAAAAACCTCTATTATGGTATCATAAGCCTCGGTTTTTTAATTGTACTCGTTCGAAGTTTTTTACCGCGACAAGAAACCCCAAAAAAGGTCAGGTTATTTGATTGGCTACTTAGCATTTCCTTTGGAACGCTGCTTCTTTTAAGAATAGATTTCATTATTGTAAATCTTGGATTTTTAAAATTCTTTAATCAAATGGGATGGGTCTACCTTGGGCTTTTTCTCTTTTTTATACGCGAAATATCTTCTTTTAAAGTAAACTTTAAAAAAGATTATTTAAACCCCGCACAATTATTTGTCGCGAGTTTTCTCCTCATTATTTTCTTAGGAACTTTCTTCCTTCTTCTTCCTAAAGCCACCCATTCTGGGATTGGCCTTATTGATGCACTTTTTACCGCTACCAGTGCAGTGTGTGTTACAGGTTTAATCGTGGTAGATACGGGCAGTTATTTTACCACATTTGGACAAAGTGTTATTATGGTTTTAATTCAATTGGGAGGGCTGGGGATCATGACCTTTGCCAGTTATTTTAGTTATTTCTTTAGAGGTAATACTTCTTACGCTAACCAGCTTATGCTAAAGGATATAAGTAATTCTGAAAAAATAGGAGAGGTATTTATGGTGCTGAAGAAAATATTGCTTTTAACCTTTTCAATAGAAGCTGCAGGAGCCCTTTTTATTTATTTCAATATAGATAGCGCAATAATTAGTTCTCTCTCAGATCGTATATTTTTCTCTGTTTTTCATAGTATTTCGGGATTTTGCAATGCCGGATTTTCTACTCTGGAAAATAGCCTCTACGAGCCAGGTTTTCGGTTTAATTATCCTTTACATCTAATTATTGCTGCCCTATTTATTCTGGGAGGTATAGGCTTTCCTATTTTATTGAATCTTTATAAATATGTGAGATATTATACCCTAAGGAAACTACAAAAAATAAAAGATCCACATAAAGCGATTTACATGCCCTGGGTTTTAAATCTAAATTCCCGAATAGTATTAATCACCACCCTTATTTTACTGTTAACCGGGACAGGCTTATTTTATATTTTTGAATATAATAACACCCTAAGTGAGCATAGCGAATTTGGTAAAATTGTTACTGCATTTTTTGGCGCCGCAACTCCAAGAACTGCCGGTTTCAATTCGATTGATACCTCTGCTTTACATTTCTCTACCTTAATGCTCGTATTTCTTTTAATGTGGATAGGTGCTTCTCCTGCTTCAACCGGTGGTGGAATTAAAACCAGTACGTTCGCGCTTGCAACACTTAATTTTTTGAGCCTGGCAAAAGGAAAAGACAGGATTGAAGTTTATAAAAGAGAGGTTTCTAATATCTCTATTAGAAGAGCCTTCGGCATAATTAGTTTATCTCTTATCGTTATTGGATTAGCAATTTTTCTAATGGCATTTCTTGAGCAGGATAAGAATATCATCGCCATTACTTTTGAAGCTTTTTCGGCATATAGTACAGTGGGGCTAAGTATGGGAATTACGGCCGGTTTAAGTTCCAGCTCAAAATTAATAATTATCGCTACCATGTTTGTTGGCCGGGTAAGTATGTTAACTCTACTAATAGCCATTCTAAGAAATATTAAACATCTTAATTATCGCTATCCTTCAGAAGAAATTTTAATCAACTAAAACATTCAAAATGAAATATATTATCATAGGATTAGGCAACTTTGGAGCTTCCCTGGCAGAGAAATTAACCTCTATGGGCAACGAAGTTATTGGAGTGGATAACAATTTAGATAAAGTTGAAGCTATTAAAGAAAAAATCACCCACGCTATAAGCCTTGATGCTACAGATTTTAACGCGGTGAGCAATTTACCTCTTGAAGATACTGATATTGTAATTATTGGAATTGGAGAAGATAAAGGCGCAAATATTATGGCTACGGCTTTAATGAAACAGTTGCATGTGAAGCGGTTAATTAGCAGGGCGGTTTCCTCTTTACAGCAAATGGTTTTAGAAGCTATGGGTGTAGAGGAAATAATTCATCCGGAAGAAGAAACGGCAGAGCGCTGGTCAAAAAAGCTAAACCTGGAAGGTGTGGTAGATTCCTTTGAGGTCACCGGCGAATACAGTATAGTTGAAAGTGAAATTCCAAAAGAATTTGACGGAAAAACCCTAGATGAAATTGGTTTAAAGAAGAAGTATAATATTATAGTGCTCACCACAATTAAATATACTGAAGGTAAAAATGAAATTGGTTCTGCAAAAACGTTGTCCAATGTTCAGGGGGTTGCCACCGCAAAAACAGAATTACATTATGGCGATATTATGGTGTTATACGGAAACAATCAGGATATTAAAAAGCTCTTAAAAGAAATTAAAAATCATAATTTATTATAGAACGAGAATAGAGAACAAACTAATTAGGCTTAAGATTGAATAAACTTAAGCCTAATTAGTATTACGTTTAAAATAGCGTTTATAATCTCTCCTGTAACCGTTTAATATCGTCAGATATTTTTGAATCAATTGCCCTTGCATAAATCTGGGTAGTTGATAATTTGGTATGCCCCAAAAGTTTAGATACTGTTTCTATGGGAACGCCATTAGCTAAGGTTACCGTTGTTGCGAAAGTATGCCTGGCCGCGTGGAAACTAAGTTCCTTATCGATCTTTACCGCTTTGGTGATCTCCCGTAAATATTGATTGGTTTTCTGGTTGGAATAGACCGGAAGTAAAATATCACTCGAATGTACTTTTGGATGGTCCTGGTACTTTTCAAGAATTCGTTCGGCTTCGTCAAGCAAAGGGATTCTCAGCATCGTATTGGTTTTGATCCTTCTGGTGTAGATCCACTTATTCCCATCAACACCTATCTGAATATGCTTTTTCTTTAGCATTTTGACATCGCCATAGGCAACCCTGTATAACAACAGAACACAAAAATATCTCGGTTGATATTGTGAGTAGATTTTTTGAAATCCTTTTCCTTGATCTTCTGTAATTCGGCTTTGGATAGGTAGACCATATCCACCTGGTCAAAGCGGAGTTTAAATCTTTTGGTAGGGTTCTTTTCAATCCATTCTAAATCCTCAGCCAGGCGCATCAGTTTTTTAAAACGTTCCATATGTTTCATTACCCCGTTATTTTGAAGGCTGGGCAAGCCCCTTAAAAAACTTTCAAATCCCAGGGTAAATTGATAGTCAACCTGTTTTAAATAAATATCTGAGGTATGATACTGGGCTTTTAAAAAATCTTTGAGGTAGTTTTCTGTAGTAGTATAGTTTTTCATAGTCCCATACTTTAAAACCTTACCCATTTTCTCCTTGTGATATTTGATCAAATAGATAAGGGTATAATGTTGCTGGTCACTTCCCAGAAATCTACCTTTGACCGTCTGCGTGGTTACCAGCATCCCGTCTTTTAAAAGACTGTCATGCGTTTTATAGAGTTGTGCCTTGGTTTCATCTATTTTTTTATTGATTAGCCGGCTTTCAGCACTGCTACCAGTAAGTTTATTGGCAGATTGGTTCCACTTATCCACCGGAATAGTTCGTTTTAAACTAATTTCTAATGATTTGCCGTTAACGGTCATTCGGGCATAGAGGAGGGCTAATTCAGGTTGCTTTTTTCTTTTTTCGAATAATAAAAGAAATGGAAAAGGTTTGACTGGTTCGCATAGCTTTGTTGTTTAAATGAAACAATTATTAAGGCGAAAGTCAAACTAACAATACGTAATTATAGAGTATCGATAAGCTAAAAATACAAAAAAATAACTCACGATAAACTCACAAATTCACCGTGAACTCACGATAAACTCACATAAAATTTAACACTATTTGTTAAATTTTGAGCAAAAAATAAAGGGTAACTATATGAAAACCATACAATTACCCTTTTTTTATGTTAAAATATAACTTGTAAAAGTCGGGGTGGCAGGATTCGAACCTGCGGCCTCCTGCTCCCAAAGCAGGCGCGATAACCGGGCTACGCTACACCCCGAGTAATTTTTTAATCGCGCTCGGCGCGATAACTGGCCAGAGAATATCCCAACAATGTCGAGACTATACCCATAGCTTAAGCTTACTAGCTTAAAAATTTTAGCCTTTCCGATCCAAAATACTCTTTCAAAAAGCAGTCCGGGAGACGGAGGAAGATTATCCCTATCTTTTCCAGAAGAAAAAGGAGAATAATAATCCGCAGACTAAAAAATCTTGCGGAGAGACCGGGATTCGAACCCGGGCATCCCGAAGGATGACAGCTTAGCAGGCTGCTGCATTACCACTCTGCCACCTCTCCAAATATTTAAGAACGTGCAAACATTTTTGCGGTTGCAAATGTAACTTTTACTTACTTACCTTCCAAACTTTTTTGGGCTAAAGAATGCAATAAAATAAGTACTAATTTTTAAACGCTTTGACATCAGAATTTTAAGTTTAAAAATTTTTAAACATTTATTTCTTCCTGGTCTATTAAGCGCGCTACATTTTTAATAATTCGTTGGTGATTCTTTACAAACGGATTGCTTTTATCCCAAACATAGCCTGCGAGAACTGCGCAAATCTGTTCTTTTATTTCAGTTTTTGGCATTTCATGGAAAAACAATTTTTGCAAATTCCCAGTATACCATTCTTTTACATAATTGCTAAATACCGAAATTCCATTTTGCATATATTCAGCATAATCTTTTTCCCAATTTACATCCTTACCTTCAACTTCAAGTTTGGCAAGCGTGGCAGCCTGCAAACCAGATTCGGTTGCAAAGGCAACTCCAGATGAGAAAATGGGGTCAAGAAACTCGGCGCTGTTTCCGCATAAAGCGAATCCGTTGCCATACATTTTCTTTACATTTCTTGAAATACTTGGAATTTTTATCGGGTTAAAAAGAAATAATTCTTCGTCAAATCTGCCCCGGTAATATTTCAGCTCTTTGAGCATTTCCCTAAAGGCTACTGAATTATCACTACTAAAACCTTTAAACCACTCATCTTCGCTAACAAAACCGAGACTGGAATTTCCATTTGAAAAAGGAAAATACCAAAACCAGGTTTTTGTATCCAAAACTTCAAAAGTGATCAATTCACCTTCTTTTCCTTTTGGTCTATTTGTTTCTTTAATATGAGTAAAGATTGAAGAATTACCTGTGATTTTTGGAGAAGTATTCAAGTCTAATTGGTTAGCTAAAACCCGACCGTTACCGCTGGCGTCAATTATAAAATCAGCGTTTATCTCTATATTTTCTTCAAAATTAATAAGAATTTCAGTAGTCGATTTTTTCCCGTAGAAATTTACCTTTGAAACTTCGGCACCAAAGAATATTTCTACGCCCTGTCGCTGAATTTCATTTGCCAAAACCAGGTCAAAATCGGCTCGTGGTACCTGCCAGGTCCAATCCCAACCATTGCCATATTTTTCACTAAAATCAAATTCACCAACTTTACCGTTTTTTATAAACCTTGCCCCATATTTTTTCTGAAATCCGGCAGCCATAATAGCGTCCAGTAACCCAGCTTCCTCAAAATTTTCCATACTCTTAGGAAGTAAACTCTCACCTATACTAAAACGCGGAAAACTACTTTTTTCTACCACCAAACAATTAACCCCGTGCTTTTTTAAATAACCGGCAGCGACCATTCCAGATGGTCCCGCGCCAATAATTAAGATTTGGGTTTCAAGTTTTTTCATTTTAAAGGTTTCAACTATTTAGATCTCTAATGAATATTCATTCTAAATCGAAAAACGGCAATTTTAAATACGGTCTAAATATAGTACATTTGTTAAGATTCTTAACAATAATGCGGCCTATGCTCCAAATTAATGATGCCCTTAGCCTGGAAGATTTTTACAAGGTTTTGTTTGAAAATGCTGAAATTCAGTCGTCTTCACAAAACCTATCCAAAATTGAAGCCAGTTTTGAGTTTCTAAAAAATTTTTCTCAAAATAAGGTAATTTATGGCGTAAACACGGGTTTTGGCCCAATGGCGCAGTATAAGATAAAAGATAAGGACCGTATACAACTTCAGTATAACTTAATTAGAAGTCACGCTTCAGGTGCCGGTAAACCTATGGAACCGCTGTATGTAAAAGCGCTGATGCTTGCACGTTTAAATACGCTTTCCCTTGGGAAATCTGGCATACACAAATCTGTTGTTGAAGTTATGCAGCAGCTTATCAATAAAAATATTACCCCATTAATTTTTGAACACGGTGGAGTAGGAGCTTCGGGAGATTTGGTGCAATTAGCGCATTTAGCGCTGGTTTTAATTGGAGAAGGAGAAGTTTTTTATAAAAATGAACGTCGTGAAACTAAAGAGGTTTTTGCTGAAGAAAATATTCAACCTATAAAAATTGAAATCAGGGAAGGCCTGGCTTTAATGAATGGTACTTCGGCAATGACGGGCATTGGGATTGTAAATATAATTTACGCCAAATGCCTGCTCAACTGGTCGGTTTTTTGTTCTTCGGCTATTAATGAAATCGTTCAGGCTTACGACGATCATTTATCTGAAGAGTTAAACACCGCTAAAAAACATATAGGCCAGCAAAAGATCGCTGAAAAAATGCGAAATCATTTAAAAGACAGTAAACTTACACGAGACCGTAATGAGCATTTATATAATGATACGGCCGATAAAAACACGTATTTTAAAGAAAAAGTACAGGAATATTATAGTTTGCGCTGCGTGCCACAAATTTTAGGTCCGGTTTACGACACCATAGAACAAACCACCAAAATCCTTATTGAAGAAGTAAATTCTGCCAACGATAATCCTATTATAGATGTGGAAAACGAGCACGTGTATCACGGCGGAAATTTCCACGGAGATTATGTGGCCCTGGAAATGGATAAATTAAAATTGGTGGTTACAAAACTATCAATGCTGGCCGAGCGTCAACTTAATTATTTACTGAATAATAAACTTAACGATATTTTACCGCCATTCGTAAATCTTGGGAAACTTGGATTGAATTTTGGATTGCAGGGCGTGCAATTTACCGCGGTTTCTACAACTGCCGAGAATCAAACTTTAGCTAACCCAATGTATATTCACAGTATTCCAAACAATAATGATAACCAGGATATCGTGAGTATGGGCACTAATGCAGCGAATATTACAAAAACGGTTATAGATAATACTTTTGAAGTACTTTCGGTAGAAATTATTACTATTGTGCAGGCTTTGCGGTACCTGGATTTTGATGAAAAACTATCAAAAAAAACCCGGGAGATTTTTAAGGAAATGAATAAAATTATCCCTGAAATAAAAGAGGATTTCCCATTTTATAAAACCAACGCCGAATTAAAAGATTATCTAAAAAATAGCGCGGTTTATTAACCCTGCGAGTTTTTTTTAATCTCGGCAAGGTTTAAACTTTGCAGGATAAAATTTTGAATATCGTTAAATGTTGATAATGAAATATTCTAAATTGGATTATGATTTTGGAGTTTTTAAATCCTTTTTCGCAGAATATGTAGACCAAACCGCGAGATTCAGGATAGCCGATTTTTTCAATCGGTTATCCGCGGGGTTTTGTTCACGGTTTTTGGCTTTTTTGCCAAAAAATTCCTTGAAAAAGGTGTCTTTTTCTTTGCTTCGTTTCTTTTGGACGAGCAAAAGAAATGAAGGGCAGGTTAAACCAAAATTTCATTGATAAGATTTACCCAGAATTAAGAGTTATTAATTGTTTTAAATTTGAGATTAAATGAAATACGCCCTCATCACCGGTGCTTCTCGCGGAATTGGAAAAGCTATTGCTTTAAAAATAGCTCAGGAATTGCAGTATAATATTTTGCTGAATTTCCAATCCAATGCCGAAGCTGCGGAATCTACCAAAAAACTAATTGAAGCTGAAGGTGTAAAATGCGAATTACTAAAGTTTGACGTTGCAGATGCTGAAAAAACTTCTAAAGCGCTTGAAAATTTCACTAAAAATAATCCGGAAGCAGAAATTGAAATCATTGTAAATAATGCGGGGATTAACCGCGACGGACTTTTTATGTGGATGAAACCTGAAGACTGGCATTCGGTGATCAATACCAGTTTAAATGGTTTTTACAATGTCACTCAGCCACTAATCAAAGATATGCTGAAAAGGCGCTATGGTAGAATTATCAATATTGTTTCACTTTCAGGATTAAAAGGCAATGCGGGCCAGGTAAATTATTCGGCGGCAAAAGGAGCGGTGGTCGCTGCCACGAAGGCCCTGGCACAGGAAATAGGTAAAAGAAAAGTTACTGTAAATGCTGTAGCGCCCGGTTTTATCACTTCAGACATGACTGCCGATTTTGATGACAATGAACTTAAAAAATTGATTCCCTTAAATCGTTTTGGCGAAGCCGAGGAAGTAGCCGATTTGGTAAGTTTCCTGGCCTCTAAAAAGGCTTCCTATATTACCGGCGAAGTCATTAATATTAACGGCGGACTCTATTCATAAATTATGTCTAATTGGAAAGGACAATCGCGTGGTACCGTTCTGGGATTAAGGATCTACGTTTTTATAATTAAAACTTTCGGGCTTTATGCTTCTTATTTTGTCCTTCTTTTTGTAGCTCTTTACTTTATTTTCTTCGCTTTTAATTCTACTAAAAGTGTTTATTATTTATTTCGAAAAAGATTAGGTTTTTCAAAAATTAAAGCGGCTTTAAATGTTTATAAAAGCTATTTTACCTTTGGAAGAATTCAATTAGATCGCGTGGCTATAGCTTCTGGATTAAAACATAAATATAGCTTTGAGTTTGATGGGATTCAGAATATCCAAAACTTACTTCAACAGAAAAAAGGAGGAATTTTACTTACCGCTCACATTGGAAATTTTAATCTTGCAAAACATTTTTTTGATGAAACCAACAATCATCATATTGTAAACCTGGTGGTAACCGATTTAGAGCACGAGGAAATTAAAGACTACCTGGATTCGGTTACAGGGAAATCGGCTATAAAACTCATTGTTTTAAAAGAAGATCTTTCCCATATTTTTGAGATGAACCGTGCACTTCAAAACAACGAGCTCCTGGTTTTTGCCGCAGACCGGTATACCGAAAATGCTAAGACTTTTACTCAAGATTTTATGGGAAAACCAGTGAAATTTCCGCAGGGACCATTTAAATTAGCGGCCCGTAATGAAATTCCTGTATTATTTGTACATATTATGCGAGAGAAGAATTTTCATTATCATTTTTATGCCAGGCCTTATAATCCTGAGAATAATGATGCGAAAAATCTATTAAAAGCTTATCTTGAAAACCTGGAAATTATGCTAAAAAAGTATCCGCATCAATGGTATAATTATTACGATTACTGGAACGATTTCAGCTAAAAAAAACAGCTTATGGCAGAAAATTTACTCAAAGAACCAATTAGAGAATTAGACCGAATTCTGCAGTTAATTCCACAAAAACCTCCATTTGTTATGGTAGACAGTTTATTGGAATACACCGATAAGACCGGCACTACCGGGTTTACCATACCTATGGATAATATTTTGGTGGAAGATGCCATTTTTTCTGAACCGGGTCTTATTGAGCATATGGCCCAAAGTATGTCGCTTTGGCGTGGTTACGAAGGATTTTTAAGCGGACTGGATAAACCAAAAACCGGTTTTATTGGCGCTATTAAAGCTGTTGAAATCCTTGAACTTCCAAAAGCTGGAACTAAATTAGTCACGTACGTAGAAATCCTTCAGGAGTTTATGAATGTAACTTCGGTTGGTGCACGTACTTTTGATGAAGAAGGAAAGCTTTTAGCCACTTCAGAAATGAAAACTGTTACTGTAGATTAATATGCTGGAGAAATCCTTAACCACCATTACAAAATTAAGAGTCCGTTTTCACGAGTGTGATCCGTTGCAAATTGTATGGCACGGCAACTATCTAAAATATTTCGAAGAAGGTCGTGAAGATTTTGGCCGCGAACACGGTATTTCTTACTTAGATGCTCAAACTAAAGGTTTTTCCACACCAATTGTAAAATCTATTTGCGAACACAAATTGCCTTTAAAATATAGCGATTCGTTTCAGGTGGAAACCACTTTTATAAATTCTGAAGCTGCAAAAATAAATTTCAGTTATAAAATTTTTAAAGGGGAAGACCTGATTTGCACCGGAGAAACGCTACAGGTTTTTCTGGATGAAAACCGGAAATTGATATTAAATAATCCGCCGTTTTTCTTAGATTGGAAAAAGAAAATGAAGCTGCTTTAATGAAGAAACTCTACCTGTTAGAAGATGCGATTATTTCTCCATTGGGATTTTCTACCAAAGAAAATATCCAGGCCATTCGTGAGGGAAAGTCGGGTTTAAAATTTCAGAAACCAGAATTTACCGAAAACCAATTTTTTGCCGGAATTATTGATGAAACACTATTAAACCAGGTTTTTTCAGAAATTGGAGCTATTGAAAAGTTTACCAAACTGGAAAAAATGATCCTGCTGGCAGTAAAGCAGCTCCTGGACAAAAATAAAAACCTGGATTTAACAGAAACTGCGCTAATTCTTACAACCACCAAAGGAAACATAAACCTTTTAAAAGAACCTGGCGATTTTCCTGAAAGTCGTTTAAAATTAAGTAAATTGGGTAAAATTGTTGCTAATTTTTTCGGTTTTAAGCAAACACCCATAATTCTTTCCAACGCCTGTATTTCCGGAGGATTAGGCCTTGCAGTGGCAAGAAGGTTGGGGAATTCTGGAAAATTTACAAATGCCATAGTTGTTGGAGCGGATTTGGTGAGTGATTTTGTGATCTCGGGTTTTAATTCATTCCAGGCTTTAAGCACTGAAGCCTGCAAACCTTTTTCAAAAGAACGGGACGGGATTAGCCTTGGAGAAGCCGCAGCAGCTATCATGGTAAGTACTGAAAAGCCCGAGATTTCAAATGTTATCAGTTTGATTGGTGATGCTTCTGCGAATGATGCCAACCATATTTCGGGGCCTTCGCGGACCGGGGAGGGTTTATATATAAGCATTCAAAAAGCGCTAAAAGATGCATCAATTTCCGCAGAAAAAGTCGGGCTTTTATCGGCACACGGCACGGCTACGGTATATAATGACGAGATGGAAAGTATTGCATTTCATAGATCTGGTTTGCAGGAAGTGCCAATTCATAGCTTAAAAGGTTTTTATGGGCATACTTTGGGCGCTTCAGCTTTATTAGAAAGTATTATAACCAAACATTCGATGCTGAATAATGAATTAATTGCTTCTAAAAATTTCGGCGAATTGGGAGTTTCGAAGTCTTTAAATATTATTCAAAGTAATAAACACAAAGAAATCTATTATGCCCTAAAAACCGCGTCGGGATTTGGCGGATGTAACCTGGCTTTGGTTTTTAAAGCAGAAAAAGAATAAAATGTCAAATCAATTTTACATACAGGATTGGGTAAAGATTAAAAACGGTGAAATTTTTAATTCAGGAAAATTGATTTTTGAATCTACAGAAAAGGAACTTAATCTTTTTCTAAAGGAATGCTATGAATTTTTAGAAATAAAGTATCCTAAATTTCACAAAATGGACGGACTGTCAAAATTGGGAATTTTGGGTTCAGAAATTATTTTCAGAAAAAATAAACCCACAAAAGATACCGCCCTGGTAATCTCAAACAATGCTTCCAGCCTGGAAACCGATAAGCAATTTCAGGAAAGCACAAAAACTTTTGCGTCGCCTGCGTTGTTTGTTTATACACTTCCAAATATAGTTTTAGGCGAAATAAGCATTAAATATAAATTGCAAAGTGAAAATGCCTTTTTTATTTCAGAAGATTTTAATGCCGGCCTGCTAAAAGATTATTCAGAATCCCTGTTATCTTCAGAAAAAACTTCCAGGGTGCTTTGTGGTTGGTTAGACTTGCAAAATGGCGAATATGATGTATTTTTGTGCCTGGTTTCAAAGGAAAAAAACATTCCATTTTCTGAAGAAAGCCTCAAAAAATTATATTGCGCTGAAAATGACAAACCTACACACCGAACTTAAAGAAAGCATCATCGAGCAACTTAACCTGGAAGATATGGAACCTGCCGATATAAGCAACGACGAACCGCTTTTTGGCGATGGTCTTGGCCTGGATTCTATAGATGCATTGGAGCTTATTGTGCTTTTGGAAAAAGATTATGGGATAAAACTCACCGATCCAGCTCAGGGAAAAGAAATTTTTGTCTCCATAAACCAAATGGCTCAATTTATTGAAGAAAACCGAACTAAATAATTTATGAATAAAGGTGTTGCCGTTACCGGAATGGGGATTACCTCTGCGATTGGCAACAACACTGCGGCAAATTATAATTCTTTAATTTCAGGAAAGCACGGTATTTCTACTCCTGAAGTTCTAAAAACAATTTATAAGCATTTGCCTGTGGGGGAAATAAAAATTTCTAACGAAAGCTTTGCTAAAAAATTAAACCTTCCGGAAAATCATAGTTATACACGGGCTGCTTTATTAGGAGCGTTGGCCGTGAAAGAAGCCATATTCCAGGCTAATCTTAAATTAGATGGAGATACTGGTTTTATTTCGGGCACCAGCGTTGGGGGAATGGATGCTACTGAAACCTATTTCAAAGATTTTTCGGAAGGGAAAACTGATAATAACCGATTTATTCGTGCGCAGCATCCCGGTTTTACTACGGAAAAGATCGCGGAGTATTTTGAAGTTAACGGGTTTGTAAGTACAATAAGTACCGCCTGTTCTTCTGGAGCTAATGCGATAATGCTGGGCGCTAGAATGATTAAAACCGGAAAGCTGAAACGGGTAATTGTTGGCGGAACAGACTGTCTCACAAAATTTACACTTAACGGATTTAACTCTTTAATGATTCTATCTAATGAACAATGCAAACCTTTTGATGAAAACCGTAAAGGATTAAATTTAGGCGAAGGCGCTGCCTATTTAGTTTTAGAAGCTGAAGAGGAAATTAATGGTAAACCGGTTTTAGGGCGAATTTCAGGATATGGTAATGCTAACGATGCATTTCACCAAACTGCGTCTTCAGAAAATGGGGAAGGAGCTTTTTTAGCTATGCAAAAAGCTTTAAAAACTGCGGGAATTCCTGTCGAAAAAATTAATTATATAAATGCCCACGGTACCGCAACCAAAAATAATGATAAGGCTGAAAGTGCAGCTCTGGAGAGAATTTTTAGCAATAAACTTCCAGATTTTAGTTCAACAAAAGCTTTTACCGGGCATACTTTAGCAGCAGCGGGAGCTTTGGAAGCGGTTTATAGCTTGTTAGCAATTCAAAATGAACAGGTATTTCCAAACCTTAATTTTTCTAATCCAATGCTAAATCCTGGGTTTATACCGGTGACTAATTTGAAGGAAAAACCTATAGATTACGTGTTATCAAACTCTTTTGGCTTCGGGGGAAATTGTACTTCTTTAATTTTTAGTAAAAATGGGATATAAGATCTATATAAATGGGATTGGGAGTATTTCTGCTCAGGAGGAAGATTTATTTTCCAGAGGATCTGCAACTATTTATCGGGAGAACATTTTTCCTGCAATTTCCCCAAATTATAAAGAATTTATAAAACCTATGGCTTTAAGGCGAATGTCTAAAGCCATAAAAATGGGAGTTACTTCAGCCAAAATTGCTTTAAAAGAAGCCAAAGTTGAAGTTCCCGGTGCAATTATTACCGGAACAGGCGAAGGCTGCAAACAGGATACCGAGAAATTCCTGGAAAATCTGCTCGATTTGGACGAGAAATTATTGACTCCAACTTCTTTTATCCAATCTACCCACAACACGATTGGGGGGCAAATAGCCTTAAATTTAGGATGTAAAAATTATAATGTGACTTACACCCAAAATTCGGTTTCCCTGGAAACTGCTTTGCTGGATGCCCAAATGCAGTTCAATGAAAATCCTGAAATTGGTTCAATATTAGCTGGAGGAGTAGATGAGATTTCAGAAAAAATCACTTCATTTCAAAAACTTGATGGTCAGTTAAAACTGAATCCCATTAAAAATCTTGATCTACTGAGGGAAGATTCTACTGGTACGATTACTTCAGAAGGTGCACATTTTTTTGTCCTTTCTAAAGAAAAGAAGGAAAATACTTATGCTGAATTTCAAAGTGTTTCTATAAAAAATGTGATTAAACCTGAAACTATTATTAATGAAATTGAAAATTTTCTGGCAAAAAACAACCTGAATAGTACAGCTATAGATGCAGTTATTTTAGGAAAAAATGGAGATAATAGGTACGATTATTTTTATAAAAATCTTCAAAGAAAATTGTTGAAAAATAAACCTCAGTTGGCTTATAAGCATCTTGTGGGCGACTTTGATACGGCGTCGGGATATGCAGTTTTTGTGGCTGCTAAAATTCTAAAAACTAGTAAGATTCCTGCAATTTTAAAGCTAAACAATGTTGATTGTAAAATCCCGAAACATATTCTTATTTACAATCAGTATCTTGGCAGGGATCACAGTTTAATGCTACTTAGTGCGGTTTAAAATTATAAATACGGTTATTATCTTTCTGCTTTGCGGAGCTTTGGTACTGACTTTCTTCGGTCTCACCTCATTTTGGTATGTCTTAACTTTTATTATTCTCTACCTGCTTTTTTTACTTACCGTCTCGACGAATGTTAGGTTCAATTTCTTTGTAAACTCTATTAGTGAAAATCGAAATATTATAAATAAACAAGTAGCGATAACTTTTGATGATGGCCCGGTGGAAAATACACTGGAAATTCTAAAGGTTTTAAAGAAATATGAGGTAAAAGCCGGGTTTTTCTGTATTGGAAAGCATATAGAAGCACAACCTGAAATTTTCAGAAAAATTATTGAAGAAAATCATTTGGTTGGCAATCATACATATAGTCATACCCGTAAAATGGGAGCTTTACCCGTTTCTACCCTGGTGCGTGAAATAGAAGAATGTAATAGAATTGCCGAAGAAACCGCCGGGATAAAAATGAATCTTTTTAGATCGCCTTTCGGAATTGTAAGTCCCAAAACGCAAAAAGCTCTTCAAAAAACAGGAATGCAATCTATAGGCTGGAGCATTAGGTCTTTTGATGCGGTACTTTCTTCAGAAGAAATTATTCTGAATAGAATTAAAAAAAGGCTTAAACCGGGAGCGGTAATCCTTTTGCACGATAATAATGCTAAAACCGTCAATATACTGGAACAGTTGTTGCTATTTTTGAAAAATAATCAATATGAGGTTGTAAGACCTGATAAATTATTGGAAATCAATGCGTATTCTTAATATTCTAATTTTATTTCTAAGTCTGAATTTAGCGGCACAGGAGGAGCTTTCTAAAGATGAAATATCTCAATTTCAGGAGGAAATGATGACTAAAGCTAACGAGCTCACCACTCTGGAAGCCGACTTTATACAAACCAAAAAGATTGAAATGATCACAGAAGAATCTGTGAGCCGCGGCAAACTTTATTATCAAAACCCTGAAAAATTAAAATGGGAATACGCAGAGCCACAAGATTATGTAATTCTTTTTGTAGAAGGTGAACTTCATATAAATGACGCAGGTGATAAAAGCGTGAGAAACACCGGCTCTAACAAGCTTTTTGATAAAATTGCCAAACTTATTACAGGAAGTGTTAACGGGAAATTGCTTCAGGATAATGAGAATTTTGATATTTCCTATAGTCGCGAAAACAATTTGATTGCTGCTTTAATAATTCCGAAGGATAAAAACTTAAAAGCAATGTTTGCTGAAATCCACTTATCCTTTAATGAAAAAAATATCGTTGAAAAAGTTGATTTGCGGGAAGAAGCAGGAGATATGACGACTATTGAGTTTAGTAATATTAAAATTAACCGCGAAATACCTGCTAGCCTTTTTGAACCATAAAATGTTTATGAAAGGTAAAATACCTGAATTTTTCTGTGTAATTTAGTAAGACAACAATACCAGCCAATACATGTTATTAAAGAATTTTTATTCAGTTTTAAATTCTTCCGAAGAAAACGGGAAGCAGCTTACCCAGATACAAATTAATAAAGATCACGAGATTTACGAGGGCCATTTTCCAGGTAGGCCGGTAACTCCGGGTGTTATTTTAATGAATTTATTCAAAGAAGAAGCAGAGCGAAGGTGTGGATGTAAACTTCAGTTTAAAAAAGGTAATAACGTAAAATTTATGGCCGTGGTAGATCCAAATACCGATGCGGTTTTAAACCTTGAAACAGAAATTACAGAAGAGAATCAGGAAATAAAACTTAAAGGTATAGCTAAGAATTCTGAAGGTATTTCTTTGAAAATCAACTCTCTTTATAAAAAAGTTGAATCTTAAGCTTTTAGAAGTTTGTGCTTTACTTTTTAATTTTACTTTTGCAATTAAAGCCATTTTAATTTGAACCAAGAACCCATACACCAGTCCAGATTTGAAGCTTTAAATTGTTGTATCCTAATTCCTACATACAACAATGAAAAAAGCCTGGCCAGCGTTTTACAGGATCTATTGTTGTATACCTCTAATCTTTTGGTAGTAAATGATGGTTCTACCGATGCTACGGAAGAAATTCTGAAAGAATTTTCTCAAATAAATGTGCATCATTTTGAAGAAAACAGGGGGAAGGGAGAAGCTTTAAAACACGGATTTAAAATTGCGGAAAAAGTTGGTTACGAATATGCAATAACCATAGATTCAGACGGGCAGCATTATCCTGACGATCTGGATGTTTTTTTAAGTCATTTAGAGGAAAAAAGTCCCGATTCTGAAATTTTACTGGTTGGAGATCGCAATATGGGACAGGATGGAATTCCCGGAAAAAGTACCACCGGAAATAAATTTTCTAACTTCTGGTTTTTAGTGGTAACCGGTACTCAATTAACCGATACACAAAGTGGCTACCGACTTTATCCTTTAAGGGTAATAAACCAAATTAAGCTGTATACCAGTAAGTTTGAACTGGAGATTGAGATTATAGTAAAGGCCGCCTGGCGTAAAGTGAAGGTAAGAAACGTGCCTATTAAGGTTTTTTATGAAGAAAACCGCGTAACACACTTCCGGCCTTTTTGGGATATTACTAGGATAACATTACTGTATATATGGTTTGTTTTGGTGAGTTTTTTCTATATCCACCCCCGCGATACTTACCAGGATTTTAGAAAGAAAGGCTTTAAGCGTTTTTGGAAAGAAAATATAATTAAAAGTCAGGAACCTGCGCATAAAAAAGCTGCAGCGATTGCCCTGGGTGTATTTGTGGGAATTTTACCGTTCTGGGGCTTACATACTTTGCTTGTTTTTAGTTTAGCTGCAATGTTTAAGCTCAATAAAGTTGTAGCATTTCTATTCAGCAATATTAGTATTCCTCCGCTTATTCCTTTTATAATTTATGCGAGTTACCAGGCAGGATCTTTATTAACTGGCCGCGGATTTGCCTGGGAATTAAGACCGGAAGATTTTGATTCTACTGCCGATATTTTCCTTGGATTATGGCAGTATATAATTGGTAGTTTTGCACTGGCAGGAATTGCCGCTGTACTGCTTTGGATTGTGTTTTATTTCTTATTTTCGGTAAGAAACCAAAAACAGGTGGTAAAACCTTAAATGCACAATTTTTTCCTAAAGCTTTATTATTTTTTTAGAAGACAAAAGGCTGTTGGTTTTTTGTTACTGCTTCTCTTTGTGCTTGCCGGCGGATATTTCTCTTTTAAAATCCAACTGGAAGAAGATATCACCAAACTAATTCCTTCAGGGGAAAAGCAGGATGCTTTACGCAAGATTTTGGATAATACCGAGTTTTCAGATAAACTTATTATTACGATTTCTTCAGAAGATAAAAATCCGGAAGAACTTACTGCTTATGCCAATAAACTCACAGATTCTTTAGATAAAAAACTCCCGGAATATATTACCAAAATACAGGGAAAAATCCCGGAAGAAGGGATTTTGGAAGTTTATGATTTTGTTTATCAAAATCTACCATTATTTCTTAATTCAGAGGATTATGAAGAAATAAATGCCCGACTACGGGAAGACAGCATTCAGGAAAGATTGAAAAGCTCTTACAGAGACTTAATTTCCCCAACCGGATTTATAACAAAGCAATTTCTCTTTAAAGATCCACTTTCTTTAACCCACCTGGGATTAGAGAAATTACAGGAACTACAGGTAGACGACAATTTTAAGATTTACAATAATTACCTGGTGACCAAAGATGAAAAGCATTTGTTACTCTTTATCACACCTACATATCCGGCTTCTGAAACTAAAAATAATCAGGTTTTTATTGAGAGATTAGACAAAATTATTTCTGAATTAAATGGGAATTCAGAAGTAAAAGCTGAATATTTTGGAGGAGTTCTGTACGCCATTGCTAATGCAAAACAAATAAAAAGCGATATTCAGCTTACGCTTAGTATTGCTTTTTCTATTTTACTAATCCTCCTAATCCTATTTTACCGAAGATTTTACGTACCATTATTGCTTTTTCTTCCCAGTCTATTGGGCGCTTTTTCGGCAATTACTTTGCTATATTTTGTCAAAGGAAGTGTTTCAGCAATTTCTTTAGGAATAGGTGCGATTTTATTGGGAATAAGCCTCGATTATGCGTTGCATATACTCACCCATTTTAGAAATAATGCCGATGTAAGAATTCTATATAAAGAAGTGAGCAAACCTATTTTAATGAGCAGCTTTACTACTGCTATCGCATTTTTGTGTTTGCTTTTCCTGGAAAGTGAAGCTTTGAATGATTTGGGGATCTTTGCTGCTGTGAGTGTAATCACGGCTTCAGTATTTTCTTTAATTCTTATTCCGCAGTTTTATAAGCCGCCTAAAAACAAGCAGAAAGTTAAAAACAACTGGATAGATAAGCTCGCATCTCAGCGATTCTATAAAAATAAATTTTTAGTCGGATTTGTACTCTTGCTATTTCTCTGCGGATTATTTTTCTTCAGCAAAGTTGAGTTTAATGAAGATATTTCCCAACTTAATTTTGAGCCGGAAGACATACAGCAAACTGAAGAAAAAATTAAGCAGATTGCAGATGAAGCTGCTAATACCACTTATTTGGTTTCCTATGGGAACGATATAGAGGAGGCTCTTTCCAGAAATAACGAGCTTTACCGGGAACTTAAAAACCTGGAAAAAACAGGTGATATTAAGAGTTTTAGCAGTATTGGCGGGGTAGTCCTTTCTACCGATAAACAAACAGAAAGAATAGAGTACTGGGAAGAGTTTTGGACAGATTCTAAAAAGGAAAACCTAAAAAATACTCTTTTAAATGAATCTGCTGAACTTGGTTTTAAAGCAGAAAGTTTTAACCGATTTTACGAGCAATTGAATAAAGACTTTGACGGTATATTCCTGGACGATTACCGTGATGTTTCTACTCTTTATTTAGATGATTTTATAAATAATAATCCGGGTTTTTCCACGGTGACCAGTACGCTAAGTTTTGAAGAAAATAATCCTGAAATATTACAGGAACTGGAAGAAAAAGAGGGCATTATTGCTATAGACCGAAAGCAAATGAACGAGGATTTCCTTGGGGATTTAAAGAGCGAATTTAACCAACTTATTTTATTCTCTCTAATTGCTGTTTTTATTGTTTTACTCGTTTTTTACAGGAATTTGTTGCTTAGTTTACTTACTTTATTGCCCATTGCTATAACTTGGATCATCGCTTTAGGGATAATGGCCGTTTTAGGCATAGAATTCAACATTCTAAATATTATAATTTCAACATTTATTTTCGGGCTAGGGCTGGATTACAGTATTTTTATCACCAACGCCTGCTTAAAGGAATACGAGACAGGGAAACCTGCTTTAAAAACTTACCAGGCTTCCATTTTGCTTTCGGTAATTACTACTTTACTGGGCATAGGTGCTCTGGTTTTAGCCAAACATCCGGCTCTCCAATCGGTTTCTGTGGTTTCTGTAATTGGAGTTCTAACCGCGGTTTTGGTGGCTTTTGTAATTCAAACAAAATTATTCGATCTTTTATTTTTCCGAAGAAAATTGGTGCAGAAAGCTCCTTTTAGCTTCTATGCTCTGTTTAAAAAATCAGGGAATAAAGAGCAACTTTACTTAAAAAATGCTGTTTTGGGAAATTACAGGTATAAATCTGTGTATCCATTTGCTAAAAAGGAATTTACCCAAAATCGCGAACGATTTTTAAAAGTTTCCGAATTTATAGATTCGAAGGAGAAAATTTTTATGTTGAATTCCTCTTACGGGATTCTCCCTGTATTTTTAAGTCTGAAAAATCCTGAAAATAAATTCTTTGTTTTAGATATAAATAAAGAAAATAGAAAAATTTCCAAAAACACTGCTCAAAGTAATGCTGAGAATATTACTTTTCGCAAATCCTGGCCAGAAGATTTAAAGGAATATCCAGTTTATCTAATTAGTGAAAAACCTTCAGAAGAAATCGCTTCGGTATTAAAAGAAAATATTTCCCGGAACGCTAAACAAGTGATTATTTTAACTTCAGAATACGAGAACCGGTGGCTTATCGATTTAAATTTTGAGATTATTTATCGACAAAATAATATCCTGGTTTTAAAAAGAATGGATTAAATGAAGTTACTTTTTATTAAAATATCTATTGTTTTTGGGATTTTGTTCCTCTTAAATTCCTGCGGAGTAAAACGTTCCATGGAGGACCGGCCAGATATTACCGGAATAGAAAAAATAGATACTTCCAGAACCAAGATAAGCGACAATCATTATCGTTTAGGGAAGAATTCCCTTTATAAAAATAAACACGGAATTTGGGAGCTTTATATTGAAGGCAACGCGCTGGAACGTGGCGTAACTAGCGGAAGCCTAACCCGGGAGTTGATGCATAAACAAGAAACTGCCTTTATGGAGAATATCTATGAGTTGGTTCCTGAAACCGGTTACCGAAATTTCTTAAAGAAAACAGTCGCCTGGTTTAACCGAAAAATGTACCTGCACGTCCCCGAAGAATATAAACAGGAAATTTACGGCACCTCTCTTTTTGGATTGGAAAAGTACAATGATTTTGCCCCGGCTTATGTGCGTATGCTCTATTTCCATGGAGCACACGATATAGGTCACGCGTTGCAGGATTTGATGTTGGTAGGCTGTACTTCTTTTGCCGCCTGGGACGATAAAACTGAAGACGGACAATTACTACTTGGGCGGAACTTCGATTTCTATGCGGGAGATGAGTTTGCGGAAGAAAAGATTGCAGCCTTTGTTAATCCCGATAAAGGGCATAAGTTTATGATGTACACCTGGGCCGGGATGATTGGTTCTGTGAGTGGTTTGAATGAAAAGGGAATAAGTGTAACCATAAATGCTGGAAAAAGTAAAATTCCGTTGCAGGCCAAAACTCCAATTAGTTTGGTTGCCCGTGAAATTCTTCAATATGCAACTTCAACTACCGAAGCCATAGAGATCGCTAAAAAGCGTGAAGTTTTTGTTTCGGAATCTATTATGGTGGGGAGCGCAAAAGAAGGTAGGGCGATCTTAATTGAAGTAGCTCCGGGAAATTTTGGAGTTTTTGAAGTTGAAAATTCTAATAAATTAATTTGCAGCAATCATTTTCAAAGTGAAGCTTATGCGGAAGATAACCGAAACTTAAAAACCATTGAGGAAAGCCATACTCAGTATAGATTTGATAGAATGCAGGAGTTACTTTCTGAAAAAGAGAAATTAAACCCTCAAAAAGCTGCTGAAATATTAAGGAACAAAGAAGGTTTAGAAGGTGTTAAGCTGGGAACGGGAAATGAAATGGCTATTAATCAATTGCTTGCCCACCACGGCATTATTTTTAAACCTGAAGAAAATAAGGTTTGGATATCTGCGAATCCTTATCAATTGGGTGCTTTTGTGGCTTACGACCTTGATACTGCATTTAAAAAATTTGAAGCTGGAAATGTTTCTGGCAGTGTTATGCTTGCTGAAGAAAACATTGCAGAAGATCTTTTTGTAAATACTGAAGCTTATAAAGATTACGAGAAATACAGAAAATTAAATGGGAAAATCATTGAAGCCATTTCTAAAGAACAAGAAGTTTCAGAAGATAAAATTAAGCGTTTAAAGTATTTAAATCCTCATTTCTGGGAAGTTTATAAAATTGCCGGAGATTATTATTTTCAGCAAAAAGAATTTAAAAAAGCGGTGATCAATTATAAGCAGGCAAAAAGGAGGCAAGTAACCACTTTACCAGATGAAGAATACTTAGATAAAATGATAAAAAAATCTTACCGCAAAATCTAAATGACTAATTTCTACGATATAAATAAGAATGAGGAATTGCTAAAAATACAGCTAAGTTACGTTGTGGCAAATTCTCCATTTTATAAAAAGCGTTTTACAGATTGTAAAATTGATATTGAAGGAATTCCATCTTATGAGGAATTCAGAAAGATCCCGATTACTACTAAAGAAGATTTACAGCATTATAATCAAGAATTTATTGCGGTTCCTAAAGATGAAATTATAGATTATGTTACCACTTCAGGAACTTTAGGCAATCCCGTTAGTTTTGCCTTAAATGACGCCGATTTAGATCGGCTGGCAGAAAATGAACGTCAGTCTTTTGAAATGGTAGGAGTCAAGAAATCTAGCGTGGTGCAACTTACTACGACTTTAGATCGCAGATTTATGGCCGGGATGGCTTACTTTTTAGGATTACGAAAACTGGGAGCCGGGATTATAAGAACCGGCAGCGGTCTGCCCGGATTGCAGTGGGAATCTATAGAACGATTTCAACCTGGTTTTCTCGTCGCAGTTCCATCATTTTTGTTGAAAATGATCGATTTTGCCAGGCAAAATGGAATTGATTATAAAAGCTCTTCGATTAAAGCTACTGTTTGTATTGGCGAACCTTTGCGAAACCCAGATTTCAGTCTGAATTCTTTAGGACAAAAATTAAAGGATTTATGGGATATAGAATTATTTTCTACCTACGCCAGTACAGAAATGGGTACGGCTTTTACCGAGTGTGAATTCCACACCGGAAATCATAGCTTGCCCGATTTGATTTTTACTGAAGTTTTAGATGAAAATGCTGATGCTGTGAATCCTGGTGAAATTGGAGAATTAGTAGTCACTCCTTTGCAAACCCAAACAATGCCATTGGTGAGATTTGCCACCGGGGATATGGTGAAATTCTATGGTGAAAATTGTGAATGCGGTAGAAAGTCAATGAGAATTAGCACTCCTGTTGGGCGTAAAAAGCAAATGATAAAATTAAAAGGAACTACACTTTATCCGCAGCAAATCATCAATTTACTTACGGCTTTTCATTCCCTGAAAATCTTTGTTATTGAAGCAAGTTCAAATGAAAATCAAACGGATGAAATCCTGATAAGGATTCCGAATGATTTTACTGAAACTAGTAAGCTTCAGGAGCATTTACAATCTGGATTAAAAGTGAAGGTCACATTAGAAAAAACTTCCGTAGAAAAAATAGAAAAACTAAAATTTCCCAGAGAAAGTAGAAAACCAAAACTTTTCCACGATTTTCGATAAATCTTAAATGATCTTTTTTATTACCCGCAATTGGTGGGTATGTCTTTTTAATTCGGCATTAAAAATTCCTGAGTGATCAATGCGATCAATTCTAACCTTTCCATCTACGTGAATAATGTAGTTATCGTTCATCATAATACCTACGTGATCTATTATTCCTTCTTTATCATCAAAAAAGGCAAGATCTCCGGCTTCACTTTCTTCAATAAAACTAAGTGGTTCACCTTGTTTAGCCTGATCGGCTGAATTTCTATTTAATTGGTAGCCGTTTAGCTTATAAACCATTTGTGTAAGTCCGCTGCAATCAATTCCCAGCGGCGATTTTCCGCCCCAGGCATACGGACTGTTTAAATAGAGTAGTGCAGTTTTTACAATTTCCATTTTAGGTTTCTCTCCCGAAACCGAATGTCCCTCAAAGTGATGGTTTAATAAACCGATAGCATTAAGCGAAGCGCCAATAGGAATAGTTATAAGATGCCCGTTATGATCGGTCACAAAATCAAAAAGATCTGCAGAATATTTTGGAGTAGCCTGGTCTAACTGGAAGTAAGTTTCTTCCGAAATTTTAAGTAATTGTTTATTTGAGATCCAGGCCTCAAAATTATCGAATGCAACACGAATCCTGCTCCATTGAGCACGTTCTTCAAGTATTTTAAAATGTTCTCCATAAAGAACCTGAGAGACCATTTCGCTATTATTAGATGTGGTTTCGCGAAGTGGCACAATGCTTAGGGGACAAATTCCGTATTGCATTCAATAAAAAATATAAAATTAAGAGTTTCGCTCTATTACCATTGCAGATGCACCGCCACCGCCATTACAAATTGCGGCTGCACCTAATTTAGCATTATTTTGCTGCAATACATTTAGTAAAGTAATAAGAATTCTTACTCCGCTACAGCCCAGTGGGTGACCTAGAGAAACAGCACCACCGTGAACATTGGTGATCTCGTCGCTAATTCCTAAAATCTTCATATTGGCCAGTCCAACTACAGAGAAAGCTTCGTTAAATTCAAAGAAATCTATATCATCTTGAGCAACACCTGCGTTTTTAAGCGCTAAAGGCAAAGCTTTGGCTGGAGCAGTTGTAAACCATTTTGGCTCCTGTGCGGCATCCGCAAAACCTTTAATGCTGGCCAGGATCTCTACGCCCAATTCTTCTGCTTTTGCACGGCTCATTAAAACCACGGCACCTGCACCATCGTTAATGGTAGAAGCATTTGCAGCAGTTACCGTTCCGTCTTTACTAAACGCTGGACGAAGTGAGGTTATTTTATCCATTCTCACATTCTTGAATTCTTCGTCTTCTTTTACCACTAAAGGATCTCCTTTTCGCTGCGGAACTTCAACCGGCACAACTTCATTATCAAATTTTCCATCGGCCCAGGCCTCAGCAGAACGTTCGTAAGATTTAATGGCAAATGCATCCTGATCTTCTCTGGAGAAATTATGCTCCGTAGCACATAGATCGGCGCAAACACCCATCGCATTATGGTCGTAAGCATCTACCAAACCATCTTTTTGCATCCCGTCTTCCATTTTTGCAGGCCCAAATTTCTGACCTTTTCTATGGTATAAATAATGCGGAATTAAACTCATATTTTCCATTCCACCGGCAACAACTATAGAATTTTGTCCTAGCATAATAGATTGTGCGCCTTGCATCACGGCTTTCATCCCGCTGGCACATACTTTATTTACAGTTGTACAAGGAACAGTATCTGGAATTCCGGCTTTCAAAGCCGCCTGTCTTGCAGGTGCCTGGCCAACACCGGCCTGCACTACATTTCCCATTAAAACTTCCTGTACAAGTTCAGGTTTTAAATTAATTTTATTTAGAGCTCCTTTGATGGCAACAGCACCAAGATCTGTAGCTTCTACGGTAGATAAGCTACCTAAAAAACTTCCAATTGGAGTCCTTGCGGCGCTTACAATTACTACTTCGTTATTCATCATTTATGTTTTAGTTATTTCTTCTTTTGCGAATTTAGTGATTTTATAAGGAACTTAACAAGAGTGCTCCTTTGGCCGCTATTTTTTAGTACATTTGAGCAATAGCACGATTTATATGAAGAAATTCGTAAATAACCTGTATAAGAATCAGGCATTATTTTACAAGGTATTTTTATTTGCGCTTACCGCAGTGCTAATTGTTTACCTGCTTCCTAAAGGTGGAAATTTTAAATATGAAATTCCTAAGGGGAAGCCGTGGCAATATGAAAATTTATATGCGCCTTTTGATTTTGCTATATTAAAATCTGAAGAAGAAATCCAGGATGAGCGCCAGCAAATAATAAACAACCATACTCCATATTTTCAGTTTAACCAGGAAATTCCCAATCAGGTAAAATCTGAAGTGCCCGAGGTAGTAACGGAAGTTTTTCCCGACTCTATTTTAAAAAACAGGGAAATTCAAATTATTGGTTTTGTAAATGAAACCCTGGAAGGTGTCTATGAATATGGTTTATTACAGGACAACAACAGGTTAGAAGATAATCAGTTGGTTTATTTACGAAAGGGAAATGAAGCCTTTGAAATTTCTTATAAAAATATTTTAAAACAAGACCAGGTAAGGGATTTTTTAAATTCTGAAATTGAAGAATCTAATCTTTCAGAAGTTGAAAATGAATTATTAGAAGTATTCTTCAACCTCATAGAACCTAACGTAAGTTTTGATAGTGAATTTACCAAGAAAGAGCTACAAAGTAAACTGGATAACATTTCCTATACCCGCGGTAATATAGAGCAGGGCAGTAGGGTAATAGCCCGGGGAGAAGTGGTAGAAGGCAATAAATATAATATTCTTAGATCGCTTAAAAATGAATATGAATCCCAGGTTTGGAGTGAAAGCAATTATAAGTGGATTATAGTTGGATATAGTGTACTAGTGGCGCTGGCGCTTTTAATGTTACTGCTATTTATTAGGAAATACCGGCAGGAAATTTTTGAGAATAATGTGAAGGTAACATTTATTTTCTTCAATATTCTCTTTATGGTGTTGCTCACCACCCTGGTGGTTAATTTCAATATAGATTACGTATATGTAGTACCTTTGTGTATTTTACCACTTACTTTAAAAGCCTTTTTTGATGCTCGTTTAGGAATGTTCACTCACGTGATTACGGTGCTATTATTAGGTTTTATTGTACCTAACAGTTACGAGTATATGTTTCTGCAAATTATAGCAGGAATTGTTACTATTCTAACTGTTTCTGAACTTTATAAGAGGGCAAATCTTTTTATATCTGTAGGGCAAATTACCCTGGTTTACATTATTTCATACTTTGCTTTCACCGTTATTCAGGAAGGAAATATTGCCGATGTAGAAGGTGAAGTTTTACTAACCTTCCTACTTGGGGGATTGGCCACTCTATTTGTGCAGCCTTTGATTTATATCTATGAAAAGATCTTCGGAATGGTTTCAGATATGTCTTTGTTGGAACTCTCAGATACCAATTCAAAATTACTGAAAGAGCTTTCAGAAAAAGCACCTGGAACATTTCACCACTCTCTCAATGTTGCTAACCTGGCTGAAGCTGCCGCCAATGAAATTAATGCAAATGCCATGTTGGTTAGGGTAGGAGCGCTTTATCACGATATTGGGAAAATGAAAAATCCGACTTATTTCTCTGAAAATCAAACTTCAGCGGTGAATTCACATGATGAACTGGCGCCCAAAGAAAGCGCACAAATTATTACCGATCACGTAATTAACGGAATTGAAATCGCTAAAAAACATAATCTCCCAGATAGGGTTATAGATTTTATTAGAACACATCACGGGACCACCACGGTTTACTTCTTTTATATTAAAGAGAAAGAGCAAAATGATAACGCGGTAGCAGATGATTTCAGGTATCCCGGCCCTATTCCTTTCAGTAAAGAAACAGCAATATTAATGATGTGTGATAGTGTAGAAGCCGCCAGTAAAAGTTTAAAGGAACCAACTGCTGGAGTAATAGATAATTTTGTAGAGAAGATTATTGATAAGCAAATGAAGGAAGAGCAATTTTTAAATGCTAATATTACTTTTAAAGAAATACAAGTGGTGAAAAAGATCCTTAAACGTAAGCTTAAGAATATTTTTCACCTCAGGGTAGAATATCCGGAATAGGTTTTTAACCTACTGCGGTAATTTTCACTTCCTCATCATTAAATTTAAAGGTATCTCCTTCTTCTTTTCCTTCCATTTCCTGGTAGATTGGAGCTTCAGTAGAAATTGCATACACGCTACTTCCATCTTCCATAGAAATTTCACCAATAGGGACTGAGATAAAATAATAGTTCCCGCTGGTTTCTACAACGCTACCAAAACTAATTTTCTCGCTATAATGATCTGGATCTATGCGGCTTAAACTTTCTTTCATCTCACGGGCATCGCTCAAACGACTCGCATTTTTTTCGAAATCGCTTAGTAACTCACCTTTATTATCTTCGTCATAATCTGTTTTTACATCGTTGGCCTCCATAGATTCTTTTATGAGGTCCATTTCTTTTTGATATCGTTCTATTTGCTTATTTACAGTATCTAAACAGTTTAAATAGAGTTCTTTTTTATTACTTACCATATTATTTTTTTGTTGATTTTTTTAAAATTAAATAACCTAAACAGTCTACAAGAACATTTAGCAAAAGTTTAATAAGACCGGTTAATCCGTATATAAGTCTGTAAGCTTATAATGCTTAAATATAAGCCTATAAACTTATAAAGAGTTAATATAAGCTTACAGACTAATATTTTTATTATATTTGAAATATGATAGCCGTAATCACAGCCGATTTAGTGGATTCTTCCAATTATTCAGAATCGTTTTTAGATGAAATTTTAAAGAATCTAAATTCAGAATTTGAAAAATTGCAGCAGGATTATGCCGAAAATGAAATTGATTTTGAAATTTATCGCGGCGATAGTTTCCAGGGTATTATTTCAAAATATCAGGATTCATTAAAAATAGCTTTGCGAATAAAGAGCCTTATTAATAAAGTAAAATCCAAAGATCAAAAAACTTCAAGTAGTTTGGCCGATGTGAAAATTGCTATTGGAATTGGCACTTTCGACTATAAAGGAGATTCTATAGCCGAATCTAACGGACAGGCTTTTCAATTATCGGGAAGAACTTTAGACGAGATGAAAAACGATTCCAGGAAAATTCGTTTAAAGACACCGCTGGAAAGCTTAAATTCTGAATTTGAGGCAAGCTTATTTCTATTAAATGCGGTTATGGAAAAATGGAGCCAGGCTTCAGCAGAAGTGGTTTATTTTCTTTTAAAAGGAATGAAAGAAACCGAGATTGCCAAAATATTGAATATAAGTCAATCGGCGGTAAATCAGCGAAAAAAGGCTTGTGGTTGGGAAGCAATTTCGGTCTTACTGAAACGTTTTGAAAATGTAACCGCCCAGAGCTTTTAATTATGGAAGAAATTACCTTAATCTTGCTTCAACTTCTCCTGGCACATATTTTAACCGATTTTGTGCTGCAACCCACCAAACTGGTAAAACAAAAAAGAGAGAAAAAAGCGAAGTCCTGGTTTTTATATTTTCACTCATTTTTAGCGGGTTTCCTAACTTATCTCTTTCTTCAGCAATGGCATTTATGGTATATACCTATTGTAATTAGTGTAAGCCACTTTTTTATCGATCTATGGAAACTTCAGCATAAAAAAGATACTTTAAAACTGTTTTTATTAGATCAATTATGGCATATACTCATCATAATTTTGATTTGGCTTTATCTTATTGAAGGCTTTTCAGAATTGATTCCTTTTGTTGCTGAAATACTTTCTTCACAACAGATCCTTGCAATTTTGATGGGATATTTACTGGTTATTTTTCCAACCGGTTTTCTAATTGGGAAAGCTACCAGCCGCTGGCATAATGAACTTGAACCTAATGGCGAAAGCCATAGCCTGGAAGCTGCAGGAAGATATATAGGTATTTTTGAAAGGATTTTAGTACTAACCTTTATTCTCACTCAAAATTTTTCGGCCATAGGTTTTCTTATCGCTGCTAAATCTATTCTACGCTTCAGCGATAAAACCGATGCCAGCGCCAGAAAGCAAACCGAATACGTACTTATAGGAACATTAATGAGTTTTGCGATCACTATTTTAATCGGGCTTCTAGTACGCTACTTCCTCTTCTAAAAGCTGAATATTGCTTTGTAAACGCTCTTTTACAATATTCATCATACGTTTATTTAAGGCCGAAGAATTTTCAATATAGGTAGCATATTCTTCTAAAGTGAATTGTCCTATTATAATACCCTTTAAACTATTTCTGAATTTTATATCCTTTTGGATTGCGTTTTCAATATAAATAAAGCGTTTTTCCAGCTTAAGTTCATAGAATTTATTCTTGTGTTTTTTGGTGTAATTTCTAAAGACTTCCAGTAACAATTCATCCTGAAGTTTGGCGATTGGCCGTAAAGTTCTGTTCTGAAATTGTTCGTCTAAACTCATGTTTTCTGAAACTCGGGCCGAAGGAATTTCTGGCCTAAGTGCTACTAATTGAAGGTCACGTGGTATCATAAGAACTGTGTTTTTCTTAAATTTAATAAACTTTAAACCTCAAAAGTCGGGCCTCATTAAAGACTTGTAAACTAGTTATAAACATTTCTGCACGTTAAAATCGTCTTAATCGGCCTGCCTAAGCCTATTCTTCTTTTTATCTTTAAATGAAAGCCTGGATCAACCAAATTCTAAAAACATTAATTAACCAATGATAATTTCAAGGAATCCATATACAGGAGAGGAAATTTCTAACCATCACGAATTAAGTGATACCGAAGTTGAAAAATGTATACAAAAAGCTCATTCCAGGTTTAAATCCTGGAAGGAAACTTCATTTGCAGAGCGCAGTAATTTAATGATGAAAGCTGCAAAAGAGCTTAAAGATAATACCCAGGAATATGCAGAAGCTATTACAAAGGAAATGGGGAAACCTATTACCCAGGCTGTGGCAGAAATTGATAAATGTGCCTGGGTTTGTGAATATTACGCTGAAAATGCAGAATCTCAATTAGAAAATGAAAAGATAAAAACCGATGCTAAAAACTCTTACGTAGCTTATGAGCCTTTAGGAGTAGTCTTGGCAGTGATGCCGTGGAATTATCCTTTCTGGCAGGTATTTAGGTTTGCGGCGCCTGCACTTATGGCTGGGAATATTGGAATTCTAAAACACGCCAGTAATGTGATGCTTTCCGCCAATAATATTCAAAAAGTATTTGAAAGGGCAGGTTTTCCAAAAGATTGTTTTCAAAACCTGGTAATTGGCAGTAAAAAAGTTGAAAATATAATACGAAATACAAATGTAAAAGCCGTAACCTTGACCGGTAGCGGTCGTGCAGGAAGCAGTGTCGCTTCTATTGCCGGCGAAGAAATAATGAAATCGGTTTTAGAGCTTGGAGGAAGTAATGCGTTAGTGATATTTAAAGACGCTAATATTGCTGAAAGCGTTAAAACATGCGTACAAGCTCGGTTTCAAAATACAGGTCAAAGCTGTATTGCCGGGAAACGTTTACTATTACATAAAGATATCGCTGAAGAATTCCTGGATGAATTCACCAGGCAGGTTCGCGAATTAAAAAGTGGCGATCCTATGAATAAAGAAACCTTTATTGGGGTCATGGCCAAAGAAAGCCTGGCCGAAGATTTGGAAGACCAGATCAAAGATTCTGTAAAAAAAGGTGCAAAAATTATCCTGGGCGGAAAACGCGATGGAACTTATTTTGAACCTACTATCATCACAGGAGCCAAAGAAGGAATGCCTGTTTTTGATGAAGAAACTTTTGGACCTGCGATCTCTGTAACCGAATTTAAAGATGACCAGGAAGCGGTAGATCTCGTTAATTCTTCCAGTTTTGGTCTTGGCGTTTCTATTTTTACAGAAGATGAAAAATTCGCGCTTAAAATGGTTCCCAAATTTGAAGATGGAGCTGTGTTTGTGAACGAGCTTGTTAAGAGTGACCCCAGACTACCTTTTGGCGGTACTAAGATTTCGGGCTATGGGAGAGAATTATCGCATCACGGGATCAGGGAATTTACCAATAGAAAAACTGTTTACTTTAACAAATATTAGTTTAAAATGAATTTTGGAAAAGTAGACCATCCCGAAAATATGGATTTTACGCTGCCTGAGACTCATTCAGACACCATTAAAGTACTTAATAAGAGTGGAAATAAAAATGGGTTTAAAGATGTGCGTATTGGCTGTGCAAAATGGAACAAAAAAGACCTGAAGAACTTTTATCCGAAGGGTACAAAAGATGAGTTGAAATATTACTCTTCCCAATTTAATAGTATAGAATTCAACGGTTCTTTTTATAGAATGTATCCCGAAGAACAGTTTGAAAAGTGGTATGGAAAAGCCGATGATAATTTTAAGTTTTTCCCAAAAGTTCCAAGAATTATTAGTCATATAAAAAGGCTTAATGGGACCGAGGGGCTAACTGATGATTTTGTAAAAAACCTGCTTCAATTAAAAGAGAAATTGGGAATGGTTTTTCTTCAAATGCGTGACGATTTTGCTCCAAAGTTTATAGATAGGTTAGATGATTTCCTTGCACATTGGCCAAAGGAAATTCCGCTCTCATTAGAATTAAGGCACCCGGATTGGTATGCTGATGAAAACACAGCTAATGAACTATACGATGTTCTGATAACAAGAGATGTGGCACATATAATTACCGATACCGCCGGAAGACGCGATCTAATTCATATGCGGTTAAGTAATACCACCGTTTTTATTAGATACAACGGCGCTAATCACAGTTCAGATTATACAAGGTTAGACGATTGGTTAGATAAGCTTGAAGAATGGCATAAAGAAGGTTTGGAGAATGTATACTTTTTTATACATCAAAATGTAGAAGAGGCTTCGCCATTGCTTTCAGCATATTTTATAGAACGCTTCAATAAAAGATTTAAAACAGATATAAAAATACCTAAAACTTTAAATTAGAATAATAATGAAACAGCAAGAAGTAGCAGTAACCGTAGATAGTGTAGTTTTTTGTAATGCAAATAATGAATTCAAGGTTTTACTTATAAAAAGAAAAAATGATCCTTACGGAGGCCAGTGGGCATTGCCTGGTGGCTATATTAATGAGGCCGAAGATTTAGAAACAGCCGCCAAAAGAGAACTCGAAGAAGAAACAGGAGTTGCGGTAAAAACAATGGAACAGGTGAGAGCCTTTGGAGCTCCGGGTCGGGATCCAAGAGGAAGAACTATTTCTATAGCCTTTGTAAGCCGAATATTCTGTGAAGAGGAACTTAAGGCTGGGGACGATGCAGGTGAAGCCTCATGGGTAAATGTTAATGATTTACCGGAATTAGCTTTTGATCACGCCCAAATAATTGATGCTGCAAAAAATTATTTATAGAATTTAAAAATTCTTATGCTCTTAATTATTAAAATCTGAAATAATCCATTTGATTTTAAGGAGCCGGTAAAAATTTTAAAAGCTTTTATCAGCCTGTATTTTATGGTTATTTTTAAAACAAAAATATGAGATTTCATACCAGAAAATGGATTAAACCAGAAGACCTAAACCCCAATGGTACTTTGTTTGGCGGGAATTTACTGGCCTGGATAGACGAAGAATGTGCTTTGTACAGTATTATTCAGCTGGAAAATTCAAAGTGTGTCACTAAATATATGAGTGAGATAAATTTTCAGCATTCTGCGAGACAGGGAGATATTGTTGAAATAGGGATTGAAGTGCTTAAATTCGGTAATACCTCGCTAACCTTAAAATGCGAGGTTAGAAATAAAATGACACGCCATACTATTATTACTATAGATAAAGTGATTATGGTAACTTTAGATGAAGAGGGCAAGCCAACCCCGCACGGGAAAACCAAGGTTGAATTTGTAAAAGACAGGTTACAGAATCGCGCCTAAACCTTTTCGCAAACCAGCACTATTTTTTGATTATTGATATTGGTGGTAAAGAATAAATAGGTTTTTCCGCCGTCTTTTATTTTTAATTTTTTTCTCAAAATAACAACGCTTTCAGGAAAATTTCTGGTGGTAATATTAGCTTTCAGGTTTTTAAACTTCTTCTTTAATAAACCGGGTTTATATTTTTCAATTTCAAGTATTTTGAATTTTCTTCCCGGGAAATTAATTTCTTTTTCTGAAGTATACAAATGAGAATTGGTATGAAGTTTTGAAGTTTGCGTTTGTAAAGCAATTTCCTTGAAAAGTCCGCTTTTCATAATGGCGGCATTAGGCTCATATAGAAAATTTTTAGGTAAAGAATATGCTACTTCGCCAGTGAGTTTGTCTAAAATACCTTCAAATTTTTCTACACCTTTTTTCGTAAAGTTTAGCGTTGTGATTTTCATTTCCTGATTATCGCCTTTCTTCAAAAACCAGAGTAATTCTTTAACTTCATTATTTACCGCTATTATATGTATTTCAGTAACAAACTGTAATTCTGAAATTCCGGATTGTAAATCGAGTAGTGGAGAGGTTTTTATAAGAATTATATCGGTTTTCTTGAAAAGCAAGTCACGATTTGCAGGAACATTTGGTAAACAATCGGCCAGTCTAAAGACTTTACCACCTGCATTATCACGCCGCGCGGGATCTACATAAATACAATCGAAATTTTGATCTGTATTTTTTAAATATTCAATACTATCTTCATTTTTAAAGGAAATATTTTCCCACCCTAATTGTTTTAAATTATGTGCTGCGATTTCAGATAATTCAGCATTTAATTCGCAATGAATTACTTCTTTAAAATTCTGAGCAAAATAAAAATCATCTATTCCCAGTCCGCCGGTTAGATCTATTAAAGTTTTACCTTTTACAAGTGAAGCCTTGTATTTTGCGGTAGTTTCAGAAGAAGTTTGCTCTAAATTTAATTTTTGTGGATAATAAATCTGGGAGTTTTTAAACCAGGTTGGCAACTTTTTTTCAGCCTTTTGTAATCCTGTTAATTGCTGCGCTAATTCTGAAGAAGAAATTCCGCTAAAAGAGCTTCCGCGTAGCGCTAACTCAGCAGCAGTGGTTTTCAGGTTATTTCTAAGAAATTCCTGAACCTCTTCATTTAAAATCGCTTTATTCAAAATTAAGGATTTAAAGGTCTCGGGTAAGTCGTTTTACGATCTTATATTCACTTAAAGATTCTTTTGCAATTACTTTAAGCGCCGTATAGAAGGGAACTGCGACCACCATCCCGGTAATTCCAAAAATAATACCTGCAATTAAGATTATTAGAAAAATTTCTAATGGATGTGATCTTACGCTGGCACCAAAAATCATAGGTTGGGAGATCATATTATCTATAAGCTGACAAATAGCATAGCCCAACATTATATACCCTAATTTTGGGAGTATAATTAGTTGAAAATCGGCACCAAGATTACTGGAAATAACAAATAATGCCATTAAAATCCCGGCAAAAAGAGGACCTAGATAAGGTACCAGGTTTAAAAATGCACAAATAAAAGCAATGGCTATAGGATTATTAATTTCGAAAACACTTAATAAAACCGCGTAAAGAACAAATAGTACGGTTATTTGTAAGGTAAGCCCAACAAAATAGCGCGATAGTAAAATTTTAATCTTATTAAAAACACGCTGAAATTTCTTTTCGTCACCACGGTTTGCAAAAACCAGGATACTATTCAGCATTAACTTACTGTCTTTAAGCAGAAAAAAGGAAATAAATAGTATAGAAAAAATAGCAATAATAGTAGCTCCCAAAATGCTAAAAACATTGTTTAAAAGCCTGGGAACCGCACTTATATCAAAGTTTCTAATAAATTCACTTTGTTTTAAGCCTTCAATTAAATTAATCTCCTGAACTCCCAGATAATTATTTATTTGATCGTTAAGTTCATTTAGATCGCTCCTAAAAGCTTCCATATCTATTCGGCTTAAATACTGACTTTGCTCTACCACGATGGGGACAAAGACGAAAATAATTCCCGCAAATATGGAAAGGACAAGAATGAGCACAAGAATTACCGAAAGTTGGTTTGGAATCTTTAATCTTTGTCTAAAAAAGATAACTACAGGCCGGCCAATAAGCGAAATTACTGCTGCAATAGCGATATAAACCAATACCGATTGGATTTCCCATAAAAAATACAGCAAAAGAACAATGCCAATCATTATTCCTGCCGCTCTTAATATCCCTAAAGTAATCGATTTTGAGTTCACGAGGTAAATATATTATTTCTTAGTGAAAGCGAATATTGTTTTTGATATTTCATATAATGCAATTCCTGCGGCCTGGGCAACATTCATACTACTATTTTGCCCAAACATATTGATATGCAAATGTTTATCTGAAATTTCTAATAATTCTTTATTTATTCCTGAAACTTCATTTCCCAGGATTAAAATAACGTTCTTTTTTTCTTCAGAATATTTAAAATCTTCAACAGGAATACTGGCTGAAGTAATTTCAAGCGCATAAACGTTACTATTGTCTTTTAAATCTCTTATAAAACCCTGTGCATCCTGCGTAAATTCATACACTACGGTTTTATGAGTATTTCTGGCCGTTTTTTGCAGTCTTCTGCTATCAAGATTAGGTTCAGTGCCCGAGAATACAATCTTTTCTACATTAAAAGCATCGGCGGTTCTAAAGATGCTACCAATATTCGCTTCCCCGGTAATATTGTCTAATAGAAGAATAACCGGAGATTTTTCTTTATTGAATTTTTCGTCAAAATGGGTGAGTTGTTCCATTAATTCTCAAATACGTATTTTAAAATATTTGCTCCCATTTGCAGTGCTTTTAATCTTACTTCTTCGGGATCCTTGTGAACTTCGGGGCTTTCCCAGCCATCACCTAAATCACTTTCTACAGTAAATAAGAGAACAAGCCTGTTTTTATCAAAAATCCCTAAAGCCTGTGGCGGTTTATTATCATGTTCGTGAATTTTAGGCAAGCCACGCGGAAAATTAAATGCTGAATTAAAAATAGGATGATTGGCCGGCAATTCTTCAAGTGTTTCTTCGGGAAAAATTTTCTTTAGCTCTTTTTCTAAATATTGCTGCATTCCGTAATTATCGTCTATATGGAGGAAACCACCGCTTAATAAATAATTTCTAAGATTTTCGGCTTCTTTATCATTGAAAACTATATTTCCATGGCCCGTCATATGCACAAAAGGATATTGAAAAATATCTGAATTCTCTGGGGTAACCGTAACCGGTTTGGCGTTTAAATGTGTACCGATATTATTGTTGGCAAAATTTATAAGATTGGGTAAGGAAGTAGGATTTGCATACCAATCGCCACCGCCATTATATTTTAATAGCGCTATCTCCTGAGCTGCTAAGAACTGGCAGCAACCAAGAAAAATAATTAAGAATAAATATTTTTTTAAATTCAACATTTGGGTAAAAATATCAATAAAAAAGGGAGTTTACTAACCCGGAATAAATTTCAAAATATTTTGAAAAAATTTAGGTTAATTCTATAGGCTTAATCCTGGTTTATAAGTGCTACGGTATGGCAGGCAACTACGGCTGCAGTTTCTGTTCTTAAGCGGCTTTCACCCAAACTCACAGGTTTCCAGTTATTTTTAAGTGCTAATTTTATTTCTTCAGGAGAAAAATCACCTTCGGGACCAATTAAAATAGTTATATTTTCTTGTGGTTTAGCTTGATTTTTTAATAAAAAACGTTCCATTCCATCTTCACAATGAGCAATAAATTTTTGCCCTTCGGTTTCAGTTGTTATAAATCCTGAAAAACTAATCGCTTCATTAAGAATAGGTAAATTATAATGTAAAGATTGCTTCATCGCACTTTGCAAAACCCTTTCGTAACGATTCAATTTTATGGTTTTTCTTTCGCTGTGATCACAAATTATAGGGGTGATCTCATCAATCCCAATTTCGGTAGCTTTTTCCAGGAACCACTCGTACCTGTCATTCATTTTGGTAGGCGCTACTACAAGATGCAAACGATAAGGTTTAGAAGCTTCTTCTTCAACCTTAATAACCTTAGCTAAACACTGCTTAGGGTTAGCTTCAATTATTTCTGCCGTAAATAAAAATCCTTTTCCGTTGGTTACTTTTAAAGTATCACCAGCACTTTTTCGCAAAACCTTCGCAATATGCCGACTTTCATCTTTTGAAAAGACAATTTGTTTATCGGTTTTTTCAATATTTGGCGTGTAAAAAAGTTGCATTGATTAAAAGTTATAACGTGCCTGGGCAGTAATAGAATAGTCTGAAAAATCTTTTTTCAAATATTTGTAATGGCCCGCGATAGCAATCATCGCTGCATTATCTGTAGTATATTCAAATTTTGGAATAAAACAGTTCCAGCCGTATTTTTTTTCAGCATCCATAAGCGCATTTCTAATCCCGCTGTTTGCTGAAACCCCACCGGCTATGGCAATTTGATTAATTCCGGTTTGTTTTACTGCTTTCTTCAGTTTATCCATTAAAATTCTAACTATTGAAAACTGAATGGAAGCGCAGATATCTTTCAAATTTTCAGCAACAAAATCAGGATTTTCTTTGGTTTGTTTCTGCACAAAATAGAGCACTGAAGTTTTAAATCCGCTAAAGCTAAAATTCAAATCAGATACTTTAGGATTGGGAAACGGAAAAGCTTTATGATTCCCTTCTTTAGAATATTTATCTATTAAAGGCCCGCCGGGATAGGGTAGACCTAGAATTTTAGCGCTTTTGTCAAAAGCTTCCCCCACGGCATCATCGGTAGTTTCACCAATTACTTCCATTTCAAAATAACTAGAAACTTTTACGATTTGGGTGTGGCCACCGCTTATGGTTAAAGCCAAAAAAGGAAACTCTGGTTTTTTAAAACCATTTTCTTCAATAAAGTGCGCTAAAATATGCGCTTGCATATGATTCACTTCAATAAGTGGAATTCCTAAACCAAGCGATAAAGACTTGGCAAAAGAAGTGCCCACAAGCAAAGAACCCATAAGGCCGGGACCACGTGTAAAAGCAATTGCAGATACATCTTTTTTACCGATATTTGCGCTGGCCAATGCCTGGTGAATTACAGGAACTATGTTTTGTTGGTGAGCCCTGGAAGCGAGTTCTGGTACTACACCGCCGTATTGTTTATGAACTTCCTGGGTTGCTACAATGTTAGATAGTATTTTACCGTTATGCAGTACAGCTGCAGCAGTATCGTCGCAGGAAGATTCGATCCCTAATATGTAAATATTTTGTGAAGCCATTAAGAAATAAGGGGCATAGAAATTGTTAATATTGTGTACAAAGTTAAAATATAAAAGCGTATCAAAAAATTCTGGAAAATATTAACTAGAACAGTGGTTGCGCTGGTTTTACTTTTTGTCATAATTTTGATCGTATTCTCCATTCCTGCCGTCCAAACCGGTATTGCAAACCGCATTACTACTTCAATTAACGAAAATAACCAGGTAAATATTTCTGTAGACCGTGTTAGTCTCACGTATTTTGGCCGGGTGAAAATTAATGGAGTTTACATTGAAGATCATCATAAAGATACCTTAATTTTTTCTAAAGAATTACGTACTTCACTATTAGGAATTTCAAACCTCTTTAGCAATAACCCACATTTAGGAAAAACCTATTTAGAAGGTTTAGAACTAAATATGAAAAAATATAAAGGCGAAGACAGGGATAATCTTGCTTATTTTATTCAGCAATTAAGCACTAAACCCTCTGGCAATTCTACACAATTTGAACTTCTGGTAGATAGGGTAGAGATTAATAACGGTTCTTACAGTTTTATAAATGAAGATAGTGAAAACCCGGAATTCGTAGTTCTGGACGATTTAAATATTTATGCCACAGATTTAAAAATTAAGGGGCCAGAAATTAATGTTGATATTGAAGGACTTAAGGGTTACGAAAAGCGTGGCTTAAGGGTAGATAACCTAAGCACGAATTTTTTCTATAGTCCGCAAAAAATGGTTTTTGATAATCTCAGGATTCAAACTCCCCAGTCTTTTGTAAAAGCAAACCTGGAATTTAATTATGAAACCGAGTATTTCTCTGATTTTGTTAATAAAGTTGAAGTAACAGGAACTTTTACTGAAAGTATTATTTCCAGTACCGATCTTCAGGCTTTTTATTCAAGTTTTGGAGATGACCAAATAATGCAATTAACTACCGATATTGATGGAACGTTAAACGATTTTGTTCTTCCCAATTTGCAATTAACCGGGATGGATCGTAGCAGGATTGAGGGAGAAGTTAATGTTGAAGGAGCATTTTCTCGCGGAGGTGAAAATTTTAAATTAACAGGAGATTTTAGTGATTTTACTACTAATTATTACGACCTGGTGAATTTATTGCCGGGTGATCTTCAGGGAAAACTTCCCGAAAATCTTCGGGATTTTGGTAATTTAAGAATGCGTGGTGATGCTATTGTTACCGGTTCAAATTTAGATGCAGATGTAATTATAAATACGCAATTAGGCTCGGCTGAAGCAGATCTAATTTTACGTGGTTTTGATAACCCGAGAGAAGTAACCTACCAGGGTAAACTAATTTTTGAAGATGTAAACATTGGTAAACTCGCTAATAATTCAAGCCTGGGAAAAACCAGCTTTAACCTAGATATAGATGGTAGCGGATTTGATGCTGAATCGCTGGATGCCGAATTAAAAGGACAAATTTCTAAATTGCAATTTAACGGGTATACCTACCAGGGCATACGGGTTATTGGGAATCTTAGAAATCCGGTTTTTAATGGTTTATTAATGGCCAGCGATCCTAATTTAAAAATGGAATTTAATGGTTTGGCCGACCTTTCTGAAGATATAAATAACTACGATTTTGAAGCTTCTGTTGGTTATGCCGATCTTAATGCCCTAAATTTTGTGTCTCGCGATACCCTTTCTATTTTTAAAGGAGACGTGATTATGAATATGAAAGGCACCAGTATAGACGATGCTTTTGGTGAAATTTTGCTGCTTAACACTTCCTACCAAAATCAAAATGATCTTTACTTTTTTGATGATTTCAGCATAACTTCCAGTTTTGAAGGCAGGGAAAGAACTTTAAGTATAAACTCTCCCGATGTGATAAGCGGTGAAATTATTGGAGATTTCAATCTTTCAGAAATAAGACCTTTAATTGAGAATTCGCTGGGAAGTATTTATACCAATTATCAACCCAGAACCATTACCAATAATCAATACCTTGAATTCGATTTTGATATTTATAATAAGATTATAGAAGTTTTTTACCCCGAAATTAATCTTGCACCAAATACATTTATTCGTGGTCACTTAGCTTCAGATGAATCTGAATTTAAAGTGAATTTCCGTTCTCCCAGAATAGATATTTTCGGGAATATGATGGAGACCGTAAATCTAAACGTAGATAATACCAACCCTATTTATAATACCTATTTTGAAGCCGATAGCGTTTCTACAAATTTTTATAATTTTTCTGAATTCAGCTTTATTAACGTAACTCAGCGCGATACGCTTTTTATAAGATCTGAATTTCAGGGTGGCAAAAACAATGAAGATTTTTTTAACCTTAACCTTTTTCATACTATTAACGAAGAAAATAAATCGGTTGTTGGGATACAGCGGTCAGATCTTACTTTTAAAAATAATACGTGGTATATAAATGAGGAAAGCAATAAAAGCAATAAAATAGTTTTTGACCTAGATTTTAAAGATTTTGCGATAGATTCTTTGGTGATGAATCATAAAAATGAAGAAATAAGGCTTAGCGGCGTTATGAGAGATTCTACGTATAAAGATTTTAAAATGGAATTTGATAATGTAGATATTGGCAAAATCACTCCCCATATAGATAGCCTGGACCTTGCCGGAACGCTAAATGGAAAATTCGATTTACTTCAGGAAAACGGGGCTTATTATCCCAATACAAATCTTAAGGTAGATTCTTTAAATATTAACGACAATTTACTGGGTAATTTGGTACTGGATGTAGAAGGAAATGAAAATCTCACCAATTATAATATAAATGCCAATTTACGTAAAAATGGCAATGAATCTTTAAATGCCATAGGAAGTATAAATGTGAGTGGGAATGAACCCACCATAGAAATGGATGTAGATTTAGACGAATTAAATCTTGCTGCATTTAGTCCTTTGGGAGGTGAAGTACTTAGTAATATTAGGGGTGGTGCCTCAGGAAATGCCCAGGTTTCGGGAAATTACAAAAATCCCGATTTTTCAGGAGAAATAAGTCTTGAAAATGCAGGTTTACGGGTTCCATATCTTAATATAGATCTGGATTTTAAAGATGAAGCAATAGTTAATTTAACCCAGCAGGAGTTTGTATTTGATGATGTTGAAATTGAAGATACTAAATACAAAACCACCGGAACCCTTAATGGAAGTATTGGGCATAAAAATTTCAAGGAATGGGATTTAGATCTAAATATTGATACAGACAGGCTTTTGGTTTTAGATACCGAAGGTGATGAGGACGCCCTGTATTACGGAACAGCTTTTATAAGTGGAGACGCAAGTATAGCCGGCCCTACAGATCAATTGGTTATAGATGTTACCGCCACAACCGAGCGCGGAACGGTTTTTAAAATTCCGTTAAGTGATACAGAATCAGTAGGAGATAACTCGTACATTCATTTTTTAAGTCCAGAAGAAAAAGCTGCCCGTGAAGCCGGTGAATCTATTGAGCTGCCTGAAGTCACTGGCCTGGAACTTATATTTGATCTTGATGTTACCAATGATGCTGAAGTAGAAGTAGTAGTAGACCAAACCAGTGGAAGTACATTGAAAGGCCGTGGTTCAGGAAACTTACTTTTGGAGATAAATACTAACGGAAAATTTAATATGTGGGGTGATTTCGTAGTATATGAAGGAGTTTATAATTTTAAGTATGCGGGGCTGGTTCAAAAAGTTTTTAATGTAGAATCTGGCGGAAGTATCAATTGGAATGGAGATCCTACCGATGCTCAACTTGATGTGAGTGCAATTTATTCCTTAAACGCAAACCCAGCAGTTTTACTTGAAAATCCTTCAATTAACAGAAAAATTCCGGTGGAAGTAGTTATAAATTTGCAGGGAGAAATAGAACAACCCGATATTACTTTTGATATTGCTTTTCCAAACGCCAGCTCTGTGGTTAGATCTGAGTTAGAATATAGAATGGACGACCGTTCCAGTAAAGAGCTACAAGCGTTATTCCTGGTAACCCAGGGAGCTTTCTATAGTGAATTCGGATTAAGGCAAAATGCAATTACAGGAACTTTGGCTGAAAGGGCTTCGAGTATAGTGAACGATATTTTTGCGGGAGATGATGGTAAATTTCAGGTTGGCGTTAATTATGTACAGGGAGATCGCACGCCAGACCAACAAACCGTAGACCGGTTTGGATTAACACTTTCTACCCAAATTAACGACCGGGTAATTATTAATGGCCAGGTAGGTGTGCCCATTGGAGGGGTTACCGAATCTATTATTGTAGGCGATCTGGAGATAGATTTTCTTTTAAACGAAGACGGAAGCTTAAGAGCAAAGGTTTTTAATCGGGAAAATAATATTCAGTTTATAGGGGAAGAAATAGGCTTCACACAGGGAATTGGGTTGTCTTATTCGGTAGATTTTGACACCTTCAAAGAATTGATTAGAAAAATTGCAAATACCGAAATTCAATCTTTAAATAGCGAAACCGAGCAAGAAGAGCCTGCAACGCGTCCCCAGTCTCCTGATTATATTCGTTTTCCAGATGAAAATTAAAAATCAGGAATATTAAGCAAATCAATTAAGAATATTCAAATCTCGAATATTGGGTAAAACTTATTCTTTTTTCTTTTCAGGTAGCTTCTGAGTTTGTAATTTTAGGCAAGAATTTTAAAGTATGACAAAAAGAATTAAACGAATAGGAGTAATGACCTCCGGCGGAGATTCCCCCGGAATGAACGCTGCAATAAGAGCTGTGGCAAGGGCAAGTTCTTATTATCGTGTTGAATGTCTCGGGTTTATGAGAGGCTTCCAGGGAATGATAGAAAACGATTATATAGAGCTTAATGCACGTAGCGTTAGAAATATTATCAATTTAGGCGGAACTATCCTAAAATCGGCCCGGTCTAAAGAATTTCTTACTGAAGAAGGTAGGGTGAAAGCCGCGGCCAATCTTAAAAAAGCTAATATAGATGCAATGATTCTTATTGGTGGTGACGGGACCTTTAGAGGTGGAAAAGTTTTTAGTGAAGAACATAATATCCCTGTAATTGGCGTGCCGGGAACTATAGATAACGATATTTTTGGAACCCATTATACCATAGGTTACGATACGGCTTTAAATACAGTTATAGATGCTGTAGATAAAATTCGCGATACTGCCAGTTCCCATAATAGATTATTCTTTGTAGAAGTAATGGGTAGAGACGCGGGATTTATTGCGCTAAACAGTGGAATTGGAGCAGGAGCAGAAGAAATTTTAATTCCAGAAGAAGATCTTGGTTTAGATCGTTTGCTAAACTCCCTGGAGCGCAGCCGTAGATCTGGAAAAACATCAAGTATAGTTATTGTTTCTGAAGGTGACAAAATTGGTAAAAATGTATTTGAGCTGGCAGCTTACGTAAAAGACAATTTACCTTATTACGATGCAAAAGTTACCGTTTTAGGGCATATTCAACGAGGTGGAAGTCCAACTTGTTTTGATCGTGTTTTGGCCAGTAGATTATGCGTGAAAGCAGTAGAACTTGCCCTGGACGGTCAGCAGGATATTATGGTTGGAATGATGAATAATGAAATAAAATCTATAGAACTGGTAAATGCATTAAAATCAAAACCTACAATTAATAAGGAATTACTTCGCATTTCTGATATTTTATCTGTCTAATTTATGAAAACAGTTGCAATCATTGCCCACAACGGGAAAAAGGCTGAGATGGTTCAGTTTTTAAATAACCATAGAGAAGCCCTTCAGGCTAAAAATATTACCTTAATTGCTACGGGAACTACGGGCGCAAAAACAGAATCTGCCGGTTTTGAGGTTGAAAAACTACTATCAGGCCCCTTAGGTGGAGATGCGCAAATAGCCTCCCGTATTGCCGAAGGTAAAGTAGATATGGTAATCTTCTTTAGAGACCCGCTGGACAAGCATCCACATGAACCCGATATTTTTATGTTAATGCGTTTGTGCGATGTACACGATATTCCCCTGGCTACAAATCCCGCCAGTGCCCGTTTATTAATGCAGGCTTTCTAAAATCTAATTTATTTAATTGAAATTTTCACCCCGCTTTCTTCTATTTTTAATTATTGTTTTATTGATCTCAACCTCCCAGGCACGGTCACAGAGCAACCAAACTGAAGCGGCTATTTTTAATATAGGAATAGGGACGGTTTTTAGTGGAATTGGTGCTGTAATTAATAAAGAACCGCAGGAAAAGTTCGGAAAAGTACTGGTTAAAGGAATGGCACAGGGTGCACTCGGCGGCTACCTGGTTTATGAAAGTAAAGTTATTGCCGGAAGAATTTCTAACCAAAAAAACCTTACTTATGGCTGGCCGGCAAAGTTTATGAACTCTGCAGGAACTTCAATAATAGAGAATGCCGCTTCTAATAGAAATTTCTGGGAACAATGGAACCTGAATATTGGCTTTAACCGAATTGAATTTCACACTAAAGACCGTTTTCATCTTAAATACAGGATACAACCGGTTTCTTTTCTTCTTACTGCTTATACCGCGGTTCAGAATAAATTTGAAGCTGAATTAAGCCTAAGAGTTGGAGAATTTGTTTTCTCAGGCAATAATACTTTTGGCTATGAAGATAATAACGATTATTACCTTGGCAGAGCCATAAGCACGGCAATATTACTAAATCCTGAAGCCGGCGGATTCAATTATAATACCGTTGCCCACGAAGTAATTCACGTGTTCCAGTATCACGATTTTAATGTACTAAACGCTTATGCAAATAAACCATTGAAAGAATTCAAAAAAGGCTCTGGCTTCTTCCGGAAAATGGATAAAATCTTTCATTACGATTTTAATATTTTCGTTTTTGCCGGTTTATATAAAATGGAGCATTTTGGAAAAGACCAAAAATCGTTTGAAGGCTATTATTCCAATTATTTTGAGCGTGAAGCTTATCTTTTTAGCAATTATTAATCTTTTACCGCAATTGCGCTAATCTCTACATTTACAAATTTAGGGAGGTTTGCAACTTCTACCGTTTCTCTTGCAGGAGCAGTTTCTGCATTAAAATAAGATCCATAAACCTCGTTGATTTTAGCGAAATTATTCATATCGCTTATAAAAATTGAAGTTTTTATTACATTTTCAAAATTCATCCCGGCTTCAGCTAAAATTGCCTTTAAGTTTTGCATTACCCTGGTAGTTTCTTTTTTAAGTTCGCCTGTTTCCAGTTCGTTAGTTTCTGGATTAAGCGCTATTTGACCAGAAATATAAAGCATATTTCCGGTTAAAACTGCCTGGTTATAAGGCCCAATTGGAGCCGGAGCTTTGTCGGTTTTAATTATTTTTTTCATCATTTTTAAACTTTTAAATTTTATAAACTTCGGTCTGGTTCGTTTCGTTTATCGTATTTAATATCACTTAAGATAGACGATTTTATCCCGATAAAGAAATACCAGGATCTACGCTCACTAAAAGGCACCCAGTTAAAACTTAATCGCCAGGTATTTAAATCACGCTGAAATCTTAATTGGGTATAAGTAAAGCCTAACTCTTTTAAATCGTAACCCGAGGAAGCTCCAACTACCCATTTTGGCGAAAGTTCCACATCTCCCGAAAACATTATAGAGTGGGAGGTAATTTCATTTTGACGAGCCGTATTATTGTACGTCATGGTATAAGAGAGCCGTAAATCCCATGGGATTTTATAATTATACCAGTTATCGGTTCTTTCTTCACGATCTTCATCTGCAAATGGGTCTTCTTCTTCATCGTAGAACTTTCCTTCTAAATCAGATCCTTTTCCAAAAAGGTCATCACGTCTTCCGCCACCGCGATAAGTATCGTTATCTATTTCATCTTCACTTTCGTCTTCGCCCTCGTCTTCAAAATCTTTACTGGAGAAAGCATAGCCAAAGCTTACATTGGCGTTGGTAAACCTAAATAAACTACCACCGTTATTTATATTTAGTTTATCGGTTCTTCGGTTATTATTATCTAAAGCATAAATATCCATATTACCGGCAACATTAATATCCAATTTATCGCGAACTATGGGAATACTACCTCTAAGAGCAATGGGAGACAGCTTTGGTTGGCCATCTTCCCCGGCAAGGTTATATGCCGTACTCATACTAAAATTATTAAGTAGTGTGATCTTCTCGGGTTCGGTAGCGGTACTGTCTTTAGAACGCACTTTGGCTTCCAGGGTATTGCTTAAACTAAGCCCCAGCGAACTTGAAAACCTGTTTCCCGGTGCTCCATATAATGTCCCATTAAACCGGGAATAATCTACCATATTGGTTTCAATAGGGTTTGCAGGATCAATACGCTCATATGTATCGTAATACTGGTCAAAAGCGGGGTTTACATTATAACTAATCGAGGGTCGCATCACATGCCTAATAGCCTGGATTTTTTTGTCCTTTCCAAAATTCTTTAATCCATATAAGGTGGTACCAATACTGGCTCCAAAATTATAGGTTCTGTAAGAATCAAACCCGTTTATAGTATCAATTACCACCTCGTTATTAAACTCATCGTAAGATTGTTCGAAGGTTTTGAAAACCCAACTTTCTTCGTAATTAGCATTAGCACTAACACTTAGATAATTGAAAAGCTTAAAGTTTGTGGTAACCGGAATAGAATGCTGTGCGCCATAATTGGCATCCTGGAACATTTCGGGTTTAAAAAACAAAGAATCTGTTGTTCTAATTTGATTCTCGGCCCTTACGTTATACTGAAAATTTATATTTTCTATCAATCCTTTTTTTGCGCCGGTTTTTGGAGCAAAAGGATAAATACGCGTCATACTCGCCTGTAAAGTTGGCAAACTCATATTTATAGTTTGCGTCCTTGTATTTTGTTGATGCCTTGCTGCAAGGCTTAAATTAATCTGAGGTTCACCGGGAAAGGTTTTACTATACGAAACCGAAGAACTTAAAGTGTTTGTTAAGAAGTTTCCTGTATTCATTTGATTTACAGAATTCTGATAATAAGTACTACTCCCTAAGTTTACCGAGGCACTAAACCTGGAATTAGGATTTGCCTTGGCATCCTGGTTATGGGACCATTGAATATTATAGACAGATTGCTCAGCAAAATCTGGGAATCCTCGTTCACTTTGAAATAGGTTTTCGTACCGTATTCTTACGTTACCGCGGTAATTATAACGCTTGGCATAATTACTTTCCAGGCGTACAGCATAACTTCCATTGGTATAATAATCGCCTAAAGTTAGTAAATCTACATAATCGCTAATCGCAAAATAATAACCTCCGTTTTGCAGAAAATAACCACGACGGCTATCCCCAAAACTGGGGATAATGAATCCTGAAGTTTCTTCTTCGGTTAAAGGAAAATATCCAAAGGGAAGCCCCAACGGTGTAGGTACATCTGCCAGGTACATATTAACAAAACCTGCCACGATCTTTTTATCTGGAACAAATTTTATTTTTCTCGCATAGAAATAATAATCGGGATTATCTAAATCGTCATCTGTGGTAAAGCGCACATTTTGCATAAAATACACCGAATCGTTTTCACGTTTGGTAACTTCACCTCTTACATTAAAATTGGCTTGTTGTGTCCTGGAATTATAAACCAGTGCTCTTTCAGTATCAAAATTAAACCGAATAGAATCTGGCTCTACGGTTTGATTTCCCTGTACAAAAACCGGTTTTTGAGAATATGCACCGGTAGAATCGGGAATTCCGTAGGCATAGACTTCATTTTTTTCATTGTCCATTATTATAAGCCCGGCATTTATCTGCATATCTCCATAAATAATTTGTGCTTCATTATAGAGATACATGCGATTCTCTTTCTGGCTAATACGCATATAATCTTTAGCCTGGTACTTTACCGCATCAGTAATTAATTGGTTGCCCCGTTGCGGAGTTTGCAACGAATCTCCCACAATACTATCGGTTAGCCTTATGGTTTCGGTAAGTGGTAAGGAATCGCCCACAGTAACCAGCGAATCTCGTTCCCGGGCTTCAATATCTATTTCCTGATTATTCCCTATTTCCTGTGCGTTTAGACAAACGATAGGAAGCAGTATAAAAATACAGCGAAAAAGTATATTAGGTATGTTTGTTTGCAATGCTCTAAGTGCTATTTTTGTAAAGAATGGCTTGCTTTTTGCAAAATCAAAATTACATATATTTTTTCAGCTTAGATTTGAGATTTCCTGAAAAAAGTAATTAAAATAATTAGCCTAAACTTAGCGTTACCTTTTTATGAGAACGAACCTACTTAAACTTTTCGTATTTTTCTTCATTTTTATTGCAAGCTTGCAAAGCTTATTTGCAAATAATGATAAACCGAGAGATAGATTTGTGGTGGTTTTAGATGCCGGGCACGGTGGGAAAGATCCCGGAAATATGGGAAATGGTTTTAAAGAGAAAGATATTGCACTTAATATTATTCTAAAAATTGGAAAGGCATTAGAAAAACAGGAAGGAATAGAAGTGATCTATACCCGCGATTCTGATATATTTATTCCTTTAGATAAACGAGCACAAATTGCCAATGAGGCCGATGCTGATCTTTTTGTTTCGGTACATTGTAATTCTCATAATTCCCAGGCTTACGGTACCGAAACCTTTGTATTGGGACTTCATAAAACCGAAGAAAATTTTGAAGTAGCCAAGAAAGAAAACTCGGTAATATTTTTAGAGGAAGATTACGAAGTAACTTATGGTGGTTTTAATCCCAATTCCCCTGAATCTTATATAGGAATGGCGCTAATGCAAGAGGAATATTTAAATCAAAGTATTCTTTTAGCCGATTTTGTTCAGAAAAATTTCACCCACGAATTAAAAAGAAAAAATCGTGGAGTTAAACAAGCCGGTTTCGTGGTATTAAAAATGGCGGTAATGCCAAGTGTGCTTATTGAAACTGGATTTTTAACCAATAACCACGAAGGCCCATATTTAAACAGTGCGGGCGGCCAAAACAAAATGGCTGCGGCTATTGTAGAAGCAATAAATAAATATGCTAACACCATAAACCTGTCTAACCTTGAGAGTATTGGGAGTACTTCCTCTTCAAACATCCCACCTCAAAGCCAAATTTATGAGGGAATTACCTTTAAAATTCAACTTGCGGCCGGTTCTAAACGTTTAGAAACCAAAGCCTACAATTTTAAAGGATTGCAAAATGTAGAGCGAGCAAAGGAAGAGGGAATGTATAAATACTATTATGGAGCTACTTCAGATTATATAAAAATAAATAAGCTTCATAACGAGGCAAAACAAAATGGATATCCTTCAAGTTATATTGTTGCATTTAAGGAAGGCAGCAAGATTACAGTTAATGAGGCGTTAAAATCTAAGGTGAATTAACGGTTCTTTTCTATTTTTATTTCTAAATTTGTCCATATTCCTAAAAAAATAGCTTTTGAAATTTACACGTGAAGTAAAAACTGCATTCCTAGCAATAATTGCTATCCTCTTATTAATATTTGGTTATAGTTTCTTAAAGGGTAAAAACCTGTTGGATTCCAGCAGAACTTTTCATGCAGTTTATAACGATGTAGAAGGGCTATCACCTTCCTCGGCAGTAACCATAAACGGTCTTAAAGTAGGGCAGGTAACCCAAATTAATTTTCTTGATGCCCAGGGAACCCTGGTAGTTAGCTTTACTGTAGAAAATGATTTCGAATTCTCAAAAAATAGTACTGCGCAAATTTATGGTGGGAATATAATTGGCGGAAAATCTCTTGCTATTCTTCCAGATTACGAAATTAATCAAATGGCAAAATCTGGAGATACCTTAAACAGTGATATTGAAGAAGGTATTATGGAGTTGGTAAACGATAGGTTGACCCCGCTTCAGGATAAAGTTGAAAATACCATAGTTAGCGCAGATTCTTTAGTTACAGCAATTAATAAAATTCTAAACGATAGTACCAGGTATAATATTCAAAACACTTTTAAAGATCTTAATGCAACTGTTGCTTCGTTTAAAGTAACCGCTAATGCACTAGAAGGAATTGTAGGTAGAAATTCAGGAAAAATAGATAATACTTTTACTAATCTTGATGAAATGACTACCAATTTCAATTCATTTTCAGATACTTTAACCAAAATGGATATTGGTAAAATCACTGCTGATCTTGAAAAAGTGGTAGCCGATTTTGAAAGTGTTTCAGACAAACTAAATAATAAAGAAGGTACTGCAGGGAAGTTAATTAATGATGATGCCGTTTATAATAATCTGGATAATGCTACCAAACAGTTGGAACAATTACTACAAGACGTAAAACTGAATCCTAAAAGATACGTACATTTCTCTGTCTTCGGTAAAAACCCGAAACCATATCAGGAACCCAAAGAAAAGGATTCTATTAAATAACCAACTATGCAAATTATTTCCCAGGTCTTATTTCTAATTGCCTTAGTGGTAGGTATAGGTTTTTTTATTCGAAACATCCGTAGGTTATTAAGAAATATAAAATTAGGAAAAGAAGTAGATCGTAGCGATAATAAAGGAGAGCGTTTCGCTAAAATGGCCAGGATTGCGCTTGGGCAAAGCAAAATGGTGAAAAAACCAGTTTCAGGCTTTCTTCACGTAATTGTTTATGTAGGCTTTATTATAATAAATATTGAAGTTCTTGAAATTATAATAGATGGTTTATTCGGAACTCACCGGGTACTCTCTTTTATGGGTGGCTTCTACAATGTTCTTATCGCTTCTTTTGAAGTTCTAGCGCTATTAGTTTTAATTGGAGTTATTGTATTTTGGATTAGAAGAAATATCTTAAACATTTATCGGTTTTTAAGTCGTGAATTAAAAGGCTGGCCTAAAAATGACGCCAATTACATTCTTTATTTTGAAATGGTGCTTATGGTGCTTTTCCTAGTAATGAATGCTACAGATTATCAACTTCAGCTTAATGGAGCTCCTCATTATGCAAGTGAAGCAGGCATAACCGGAAGTTTTCCTATTAGCCAATTCTTACTTCCTATTTTTGAAGGAATGAGCAATGCAACGCTCATCATAATAGAAAGAGCAGCCTGGTGGTTACATATTTTAGGAATTCTTTTCTTCTTAAATTACCTGTATTACTCCAAGCACTTACACATTCTCCTGGCTTTCCCAAATGTTTATTTATCTAAACTTCAGCCACAGGGAGAAATGAACAATCTGCAAGCGGTTACCGATGAAGTTAAATTAATGATGGATCCGGATGCCGATCCTTTTGCTGCCCCGGCAGAGGAAGAGGAAGGTGCAGAACCCGATAAGTTTGGAGCATCAGATGTTTTTGACCTTAACCAGGTGCAATTATTAAACTCATACACCTGTACCGAATGCGGAAGATGTACGGCAGAATGTCCCGCAAATCAAACCGGTAAAAAACTTTCTCCCAGGAAGATTATGATGGATACCAGAGACAGGCTGGAAGAAGTAGGGGAGATTATTAATACAAAAGGGAAATACGAAGATAACGGCAAGCAATTACTGGACGACTTTATTTTACGCGAAGAACTTTGGGCCTGTACCACCTGTAATGCTTGTGTAGAAGCCTGCCCGGTTGGGATAGACCCGCTTTCCATAATTTTAGATATGCGTCGTTATTTAGTGATGGAAGAAAGTGCTGCTCCAAATGAGCTGGCTATTGCAATGACCAATATTGAAAACAATGGCGCACCCTGGCCTTACAACCAGCAAGATAGATTAAACTGGGCTAAAGAAAATTAATTTTCTTAATAGCTCAAAAATATATTGAATACCAGACTTATTAGAAGTCTTCGGAATAAAATTAAAAGAAATTAGATATGGCAGAAGCGTTAAAAGTACCAACAATGGCCGAGTATATGGCAGAAGGCAAAAAACCCGAAGTTTTATTTTGGGTTGGTTGCGCCGGTAGTTTTGATGATAGGGCAAAGAAAATCACCAAGGCCTTTGTAAAATTATTGCACGAAGCCGGAGTTGATTTTGCTGTTTTAGGAACCGAAGAAAGCTGTACGGGAGATCCTGCGAAACGCGCCGGGAACGAGTTTCTTTTTCAAATGCAGGCTGCTACAAATATTGAAGTTCTTAATGGCTATGAAATAGAAAAAGTGGTTACTGCCTGTCCGCACTGTTTTAATACCATAAAAAACGAATATCCTGCCCTTGGTGGAAATTACGAAGTAATGCACCATACACAATTTTTAAAATCCCTTCTTACTGAAGGAAAGTTAAAGGTTGAAGGAGGAAAATTTAAAGGAAAACGAATTACTTTTCACGATCCCTGTTATTTAGGCCGTGCTAACGGAGAATACGAAGCGCCTCGAGACTTACTAAGAAAACTTGAAGTAGAACTCGTAGAAATGCGCAAATGCAAGTCTAACGGACTTTGTTGCGGTGCAGGTGGCGGCCAAATGTTTAAAGAACCGGAGCCAGGAAATAAAGACGTGAATATTGAACGTACCGAACAGGCTATGGAGGTTAAACCTGAAGTTATTGCCGCGGGTTGTCCCTTTTGCAATACGATGATGACCGATGGTGTAAAAGGAAAAAATAAAGAAGATAGTGTAGAAGTAATGGATGTGGCAGAACTTATTGCCAATGCCCACGATCTCTAAAATATTTTAAGTATTCAATCAAAAAATTCAATTTAAAAAAGCTTGAGATTTTTTCTCGGGCTTTTTGATTTTTTAAGTATAATTTTTGATGAAATCCAAACGTTAAAAGGTAAAAGTAACCTTGAGACAATGTTTAAATCAATTAGTTTTGTAAAAATATAATTTCAGTAATTTATGTTAGTACCATTCGAAAATCTACCCGATTCTTCAAGGGTTTGGATATACCAGGCAAACCGTTCTTTTACTACTGAAGAGTTAGAAGAAATAAAATCAAGATTGGACCAGTTTGTAACTCAATGGACGGCCCATGGAGCCGATTTACAGGCCGGTTATCTAATTAAATATAAAAGATTTATCGTTCTGGCTTTAGACCAGGAAATGAATGCAGCCACCGGTTGTTCTATTGATGCTTCAGTACATTTTATCCAGCAATTGGAAAAAGAATTTAATGTAGATCTATTAGATAAGATGAATGTCTCTTATAAACAGGGAGAGTTTATAGCCTATAAAACCCTTTCAGATTTTAGAAAGATGGCGAAAGAAAAAGCTGTTTCTTCTAAAACCATTGTATTTAATAATCTTGTAAATAATAAAGCTGAATTTCTTTCAGATTGGGAAGTTCCTGCTTCTGAAAGTTGGCATAAGCGTTTTGTTAGTTAATGAAATTCACTTTCACTCCGAAAATCTTTGTATTAACCTGTTTTCTTCTTGTTTGCTCTAATCTTTCTGCACAAAACAATCCTTTGCTGGCAGAAGATACCATTGCACAAAAAGAATGGGTAGATAGCACCTATAATGCAATGAGCCTTAAAGAAAAAATAGGGCAGTTGCTAATGATTAGTGTTTCTTCAGAAAGTGGTAAGGCTTATATTGAAAAGGCGAAAAAACAAATTTCAGAAGAATATATTGGAGGGGTTATTTTCTCTAAAGGCGGCCCACAAAGGCAGATAAAATTAACCAACGAATTCCAGGAACTTTCAAGAACTCCATTACTTATTGGTATGGATGCCGAGTGGGGCCTGGCCATGCGCCTTGATTCTACCTTTGCGCTACCCTGGAATATGACGCTGGGTGCTATTCAGGATAATAATTTAATTGAAGAGGCCGGGGCGGCAATTTCCAGGCATTCCAAAAGACTTGGCGTACATATTAATTTTGCTCCAGTAGTAGATATTAATACCAATTCCAATAATCCCATTATTGGAAATAGAAGTTTTGGCGAGAATAAAATTAATGTAGCCGAAAAATCGCTTGCGTTTATGCGTGGTATGCACCGGGTAGGTACATTATCCAGTGCAAAACATTTTCCGGGTCACGGTGATACAGATACCGATTCGCATAAAACCTTACCCACCATTCCTTTTTCTAAAGAAAGGTTGGATAGTTTAGAACTATATCCATATTACCCCTTAATTGCCCACGGACTTTCCAGCGTAATGGTTGCTCATTTAAATGTTCCTGCCCTTCAGGAAAATCCTAATACGCCATCTTCGCTTTCAAAAGCGCTAATCACAGACCTTTTAAAAGAAAAAATGAATTTTGAAGGGCTTATTTTTACCGATGCCCTTAATATGAAAGGTCTCACCAACAATGCAGAGCCCGGTGATGCCGAGTTAAGAGCATTTTTAGCAGGCAATGATGTATTATTAATGCCGGAAAAAGTTGAAGTTGCTTCTGAAGTTTTAATCAATGCTTATAAGAATAATATTATAAGTCCCGGTAGATTGGCACATTCAGTAAAAAAAATATTGAAGGCGAAATATAAAGTAGGCCTGCATCAGCAACAAAGCATCCAGGAAAATTTTATTTTTGAAGAACTTAATTCTGTTCGCGATAAAGTTCTCCTGGAAGAACTCTTTGAAAATGCAATTACCTTAATTAAAAATAACAGAGCCGTACTCCCGGTTAAAGATATTGCCGACACCAGGATTGCTTATGTGAATTTTGGAGATGATGACGGGAGTACCTTTTTAAATGAATTAAAACGATATGCCCATATAGATTGGATTTCAGCAACGCATTTAAACGATTTACAAAAGAAATTAAAAGAATACGATCTCGTAATTTTAGGTTACCATAAATCTAATAACAGTCCCTGGGCGTCCTATAAATTTTCTTCGGGAGAATTACACTGGATCAATCAAATTGCCATAGAAAATAAAACCGTTCTAAGTCTTTTTTCGAGTCCGTATGCGTTAAGGGAACTTCGGGGAATCAGTGAATTGGAAGGTATTTTAGTTAATTACCAAAACCATCCCGTAGCCCAAAAAAAAGCTGCACAATTAATTTTTGGTGCTGTTGAAGCCAGGGGAAAACTCCCGGTAAGCATACGAAATAATTTTCCCGAAGGTACCGGCTATCAAACCAGAAATATAGATAGGTTGGCATACGGGTTACCGGAAAGTGTAGGTCTAAATTCCTATAAATTAAACAGAATTGATAGTATTATTACTGAAGCTATTGACAAAGAAATGACACCCGGCGCTCAAATTTTAATAGCGAGAAAAGGGAAAATAGTTTACAACAAGAATTTTGGCTATCATACCTACGATAAACAAATTCCCGTTTCAGATACATCGGTTTACGATTTGGCATCATTAACCAAAATTCTGGCAACTTTACCGCTTATTATGGAGCAGGAAGAAGAAGGGATTGTAAGTTTTGATTCAAAGTTGGGAGAAATGATGCCGGTTTTTCAAAATTCGAATAAAGCGAATATTAGGTTACAGGATATGCTTATGCATTATGCCCGGTTAAAATCCTGGATTCCTTTTCATATTAATACTATAGACAGGAAAACAAGGTTACCTTCTAAAGATTATTTTCAAAAAACTCCTTCAGCTGAATTTAATACTAAAGTTGCCAATGAAATGTATCTTAGAAATGACATGAAAGATACAATTATCAGTATTATTAGGGATAGCGACTTAGAACGAAGATTAGATTATAAATACAGTGATCTACCTTTCTACATTTTAAAATATTACCTGGAAGGCTATTATGGCCAAACTTTGCATAATCTTACCCAGGAGAAAATTTATAAACCTTTGGGAGCAACCCATACAGGTTATATACCAGCTTCAAGATTCCCCTTAGCACAAGTTGTTCCTACCGAAATTGATAAACTTTGGCGTAGGCAACTTATTCACGGGGTGGTGCATGATCAGGGTGCCGCTTTGCAGGGAGGTATTGGAGGGCACGCCGGGCTTTTTAGCACCGCTAACGATGTTGCTAAAATAATGCATGTTTACCTTAATAATGGGGTTTACGGTGGTAAAAGGTATTTAAAAGAAGAAACCATTTCTAAATTTAATACCTGTTATTATTGCGAAAAAAATGTAAGACGTGGCGTTGGTTTCGACAAACCCCAACTAGGAAGTTCAGGACCAACCTGTAATTGCTTATCTATGGAAAGTTTTGGTCATAGCGGTTTTACGGGCACCTTTGCCTGGGCAGACCCCGAAGAAGAAATTGTTTATGTATTTTTGTCTAATAGAACTTTCCCCGATTCTACCAATAGGAAGTTAATTAGGGAAGATGTAAGATCTAGAATACAGGAAGTTATCTACGAATCTATAGATTTTTAGATAATTGGGGGAATGGCCCGCAGAACTTAATTTGAAAACAAAAAATCGGCCTTGGTCGTAATTTAAATTCTCACTAAGGTGAGTAAATCGAGCCAAATGAAAATAGCCATTGTATGTTATCCTACCTTTGGGGGTAGTGGAGTGGTAGCCACAGAGCTGGGGCTGGCCCTTGCAAAACGTGGTCACGAAATACATTTTGTAACCTACAGCCAACCTGTACGTTTAGATCAACTTTCCAGCAATGTACGTTTTCACGAAGTACACGTTCCAGAATATCCGCTATTTCACTATCAACCATACGAGCTTGCGCTTAGTAGTAAATTGGTAAATGTTGTAAAACAGTTTGATATTGAAATGCTGCATGTTCATTATGCAATTCCGCACGCTTATGCCGGTTATATGGCTAAAAAAATGCTTGCTGAAGAAGGAATTAACCTCCCCATGGTAACCACACTTCACGGTACCGATATTACTTTGGTTGGCAATCATCCTTTTTACAAACCGGCGGTAACTTTTAGTATTAATAATAGCGATATAGTGACTTCGGTATCTAAAAGTTTAAAAGAAGATACCTTAAAATTCTTCAAAATCAGGAATGAAATTGAAGTAATACCCAATTTTATAGATTGCAGCAAATACGATAATAAAGCCTTTACCGACTGCCAACGCGAAATGATGGCCGAAAATAAAGAGAGAATTATTACGCATATTAGTAACTTCAGAAAAGTAAAACGCATAGATGATGTGATTAAAATCTTTTATGAAATTCAGAAAAAAATAGATGCAAAATTAATGATGGTTGGAGAAGGCCCTGAAAAAGAAATGGCAGAAGATTTAGTAGATGAACTCAATATTGCCGATAAAGTAATGTTTCTGGGGCAAAGTCACGAAATAGATAAGATTCTTTGCTTCTCTGATTTATTCTTACTGCCTTCAGAAAAAGAGAGTTTTGGTCTTTCAGCACTGGAAGCAATGGTTAATGGAGTTGCAATAATTTCTACAAATACCGGCGGACTTCCTGAAGTTAACCAAAATGGAATTTCTGGGTATTTAAGTAATGTGGGTGATGTTCAGGAAATGGCAGCTAATGCTTTAAAAATCCTGGAAAACGATGAAACCCTGGAGAAATTTAAAAACAACGCCAGGAGTGTTGCAGAAAAATTTGACATTAAAAATGTAATGCCCCTTTATGAAGATATTTATAAAAGAGCTTTACAAATTACCGTATAAAAAAAGGAGGCCGTCTAAAAAGTA